>VGDC01000102.1 GCA_016869895.1 Alphaproteobacteria bacterium | reverse complement strand
CGTTGCTCAACACCTGCGCCAGCGCGCCGTAGCTATCGCTGTCGCCGGAATCGACACGCACGAAGTGCAATTTCTTGGAGAAATCCTGCCAGGTCTTATCGTCGAAATCCTTGGCGGGGATGTAACCCTTGCAGTTGTCATGCACCAGGGCGATGAACTCGTTCCGCGGCATCTCGCTGCGACCCAGCACGATGACGCGGCCTGCTGGGTTCAGCTGCTCTTCCTTGAAGCGGTAGAACAGCGCGGGGAGGATTTTCCGCAGAGACAGATCCCCCGTGCCGCCGAAGATTACAATATCCGCCGCATCGAGCATCTGCACTGCCATGGTATCCACATCCCTAGATGTTTTTTGAAAGAAATCCTATGAAGACACAGGTTTAAAGCTGATTGCGCGCAGGGTCAACCGCTTTGCGCTGCAAAGCAACATTTTTTCACGGGGAAAATGCGGATTTCAGCCGACCTGACGACCGAAACCTTCGACAAGCCGCTCACGGGCGCGGAGGATGCGGGCGGAGAAGGTTTTGCTCTGCACCACATGGCTTTGCAGTTCCTCGCGTGTGGGCGCTTCCACGCCCTTGCCGAGCCAGACACCTTTCTCGCCTTTGTCAGCGAAGAAATCATCCACGGAACGACCCGTTTTCTCCGCCAGTTTGACGAGTTCGGCTGGGGTCAATTTCACGTCCTTTTCCGGATCGGCGTTCAGGATGATGAGGTTCTTCGGGCCTGCGTGACCGAAACCGGTGTGACGCTGCACGATGACCAGTTCATCACGTCCTTCAAGGAAGTGGCGTTTCGACCATGAGCCGAATTGGGTGACAGGCTGCGCGTTCAGGATGCTGTTCAGCTCCTTGATGAAGGGGGAAAGGTCGCCCAGCTGCTGGCCGGTGCTGTGCTTGTCGAAGACGGAGCGGAGGGTCGTATCCAGCTTGTCGTCGAAAGAGGTGATGAACCATCCGCCATCGGATGTCAGCGCGGCATTGGCGATTTTTTCGCGCACGCCGATGGTGGCGGCTTTCGCATCCAACCCGAAATTGGCGGAAGGCGCGCGGAACAGCACTTCATCGGCCATGTGCGGGTTCATCGGCGGCAGTTGCGCGGGGAATTGCAGCACCCATGGCAACTCATCGTGTGAGCCAGCATAACCCACCGTGCCGCCCTTGCGGCCTTCGATGGCCTGTCCGGATTTGTCGCGGAAGATGAGCGCCTGTTTCTGCCCCATCTCCTGCTGATACCAGTTGTCGTCATGCGACCACATCTGCTTGGCGGTTTCGGGCGTCGCGCCGATGTTCGGGCCGGTGTTGTTGGGCACCCAATAGGCACTGTTGTAGATGTGCGTCGCGAGCGGAGAAATCTTGCTCTGTGCTTCGATGGTGCCACCGAGGCTTTCACCGATGATGGTGGGCGCGACCCCGTATTTCTCTTTGTGTTTCTCGCTGAAATAAGTGAGCGTGTCGGTCATCACATCGGCATTGTTATTCGCCACGGAATCGACGCGGATGCCCATGAAGCCAGCATCGAAGAACTGCTGCACGAAGGGCTTCCAGAGCTTCTCGGTGATTTCCTTGCGCACTTTCGGATCGTGGTAATCGAACATCACCACATCATCCCAGACTTCTTTATCGGGATACTTGATTTCCGGCAGGATATTTCCTTGCTCGTCAAGCCCGTGGAGCTTCGGCTTGCCGCTCGGCCAGCGGGCGAACCACGGCTTGGTGTCCACGCCAGCGAATTTCGGGTGTGTGCCGTCCACAATCGCAGAATCGGGCGCGATATGGCTGAGCACGAGGTCGAACATCGGCACCATGCCAAGCTCGGTTGCCTTCTTGGTGAAGCGTTTCAGGGCGGCTTGGTCGCGCGCGGTCACATCGGCATCACGCAGATAGACCTTTTCGCCGGAAGCGTTGGTTTCGTAGGCTTTGCCGTTCTCATCGCGCTTCACGACACTGAAATCCGGATTGATCTGGTAGGGGTCTTTCATCGCGTAAAGGCTGCCCTTCAGGCCATTCGGCGTGCCTTCCGGCCATTTCTTCTTCTCCACATCGGTGGGAGTGTGGATGGGGTTCAGCCAGACATGGGTGAAGCCCATATCGCGCACGCGCTCCAAATCGGCGGTCATCGCGTCGATGTTCTTATAGCTGCGGGGGAACATGTTATACATCCGCATCACGCCGTTATGTTCAGCGCGGTAGGCTTCTGGCAGGGCAGTCGCGTTTGCGGTGGTGTCCATCTTCACCTTCTCCTTGAGAGATTCGTAGCTATCATTCTGTTTCTGCTTGGTTTCGGACTTCACATCCGTCACCGTCGGCAAAGGCTCCAGATGCCCTTTCGCATCGGTGGCGAAAGCGGCATCACCTGAAAAAATCAATGAACACAGCAAAACGCCTTTGAGCAGCATACGCGATTTCTGTGGCATTTTCATGAATCCGTCACTCACTTGTAGGTGGTCACCAGTCGCTCGATGAATTGCAAGCAAAGCGCCAGTTGTTCACGGGTGACATATTCATTCGCTTTGTGCGCCTGCTCGATATTGCCGGGGCCGCAGACCAGCGTGGTGAAGCCCTGATTCTGGAAGAATCCGGCTTCGGTGGCGAAGGAAACGGCACTGGCCGTGTTCTTATTCGCCGAATGCATCACGCAGCTGTGGTGCGCGCCTTCCACATCGGGGCGCAGACCGGGAACGTAGGTGAGCTGTGTGGTCTTGATGCTGGCGTTCGGGGCGATCTGGCGCATGTGGTGCAGCAGTTCTTCGCTGCGCGCTTCGACGCGTTTGATGATGGTGTCGATATCCTGCCCCGGAAGACCACGGATTTCCCAGACGAATTCGCACTGGTTGGGAATGATGTTGCGCGCGGTGCCGCCCTGAATCTTACCCACATGGATGCTGGTATAAGGCGGATCGAAGCGGGAGTTGGATTTCGCGGGCTGGCGGAATTCGGTGGCCATGAGATTCAGCATGTGAATCATATCCGCCGCGATCATCACGGCGTTGACGCCGAGATGGGGCTTGCTGGAATGGCCTTCCAAACCGTTGATGACGGTGTTGAACGAATAGCAGCTTTTATGCGCGTCGATGACTTGCATCTCGGTGGGTTCACCGATGACGACCAAGCTTGGCTTCCACGTCTGTTGACCCAAGAAATCGGCGATGGCAGGGGCGGCGAGGCAACCCACCTCTTCATCATAGGAGAAAGCGAGGTGGAAGGGCGCTTGTGCTTTCATTTTCATATAGGGCACCATCGCTAGTACACAGGCGATGAAGCCTTTCATGTCACAAGTGCCGCGACCATGCAGCTTGCTGCCATCGGCGTTCGGCGAGAGCGCGAAGGGGTCGGTCGACCAAGGCTGGCCTTTCACGGGCACGACGTCCGTATGCCCCGAAAGCACCACGCCGCCCGCCTTGCGGGGGCCGATGGTGGCGACCAGACTGGCTTTGGTGTTGTCGTTATTGTAGATACGCGTCGCCGGAACCCCAAGGGACTGCAGGTAATACTCGATGTATTCGATGCAGGTGAGGTTGGAAAGGTGGCTGGTGGTGTCGAAGGCGACGAGCCTGTCGAGCACGCGGATGGTCGCTTCCAGCAAAGGATTGGTCTGCATAAAGGCCTTTGTCGCTTCAGTTCCGCCAGAAGTTCGGTGCCAGCAGAACCAGCACCGTGAACAATTCCAGACGGCCTATTATCATTGTGAAAGAGAGTAGATACTTTGCGGCGTCGGGTAAAGGGGCAAATGTGCCCGCAGGTCCGATGATGGGGCCGAGGCCGGGGCCGACGTTGGCCAGCGTGGTCGCAGCGGCACTCATGCTGGTGATGTAATCCAGCCCCATGAGCGACAGAAGCAGCGCGGAAACGGTGAAGCTGATGCCGAAGAGCAGGATGAACGACATGACCGAGCTGCTGACGGAATCCGGAATCGGTTTTTTGTTATATTGCGGCAGGAACACGCCGTGCGGGTGGATGAGCTGATTTAGCTGGCAACGCACCGTCTCGAACAGCACCTGCACGCGGAAAATCTTGATGCCGCCCGTGGATGAGCCTGTACACCCACCCAGAATGCCGAGCATGAACATGGCTACCACCGCGAATGAGCCCCAGATGGTGTAATCCGTGGAGACGAATCCGGTCGTGGTGATGACCGACGTGACGTTGAATGCGGAGAGGCGGAAAGCTTCCTCGAGTTCCATGGAATGTTTGGCGAAGAGCCAAATGGTCATCACGCCGATGGAGGTGAAGGCGATGGTCAGGAACCAACGCACCTGAGAATTGCGGAAAATCTCTTGTGGTTGGCCGCGAAGCATCTGGAAATACAGCAGGAATGGAATGCCGCTGGCGAGCATGAAGAATGTCGCCGCATATTCGATGGCGGGGTTTTTGAAATAGCCGATAGATTCGTCATAGGTGGAGAATCCTGCGGTCGAGACGGTGCTCATGGCGTGGCAGAGCGCATCGAAACCCGACATGCCCACCAACCAATAGGTGATGGTGCATAACACGGTGATGAGGATATAGACCGAGGCGATGGCATTGGCGATCTGCGCGGCGCGGGGGAGGATTTTCTCCTTTTCTGACGACTCGCTGCGGAACAGCTGCATACCGCCGATTCGCAGCATCGGCAGGATGGAGATGGCGAAGACGATGATTCCCAGACCACCTAGCCACTGGATGATAGCGCGCCAGAGCAGTAATTCCGGCGTGGCTTTGTTCAAGCCGACAATCACGGTCGAACCCGTGGTGGTGATACCCGACACCATCTCGAAATAAGCATCGGCGAAGGTCAGCCCGAAATTGGCGAAATACAACGGAAGTGCCGCAAACAATGGCAGGATGAACCACGTGCTGGAGGTGAAGATGAACGCTTGTTGCAGCGTCATCTCGCCGCCGTCGTCCTTATTGGTCAGGAATAGCCCCGTGCCGGTGAATGCCGTGATGAAGGCCGAGAAGAGAAACACTTTCCAATCCGGATTTCCAAGGAAAAACCCGATGGCTGTCGGCAACAGCATCGCCGCGGCCAGAATCGCCAGCAGCACACCGTTCACATGGAGGATGGGGCGAAGGTTGACCATATCAGATGTTCGTCGATAATCCGGGGGCGTTGACCAGACTGAAGAATTCCTGACGGGTGCGCGGATCGCTGCGGAACAGGCCGAGCATGCGGCTGGTCTGCATGGAAACGCCGGGTTTGTGCACGCCGCGCGTGGTCATGCACTGGTGCTGCGCTTCGATGACCACTGCCACGCCTTTCGGCTGCAACACTTCTTCCAAAGTGGCAGCGATTTGTGCGGTCAGTTTCTCCTGAATCTGCAAACGCTTGGAATAGGCATCGACCAGACGTGCCAGCTTGCTGATGCCGACGACGCGTTTATCCGGGATATAGGCGACGTGCGCGCGGCCAATGAACGGCGCGAGGTGGTGCTCGCAGGTGGATTCGAGGCGGATGTCGCGCAAGACCACCATCTCGTCATAGCCTTCGACTTCCTCGAAAGTGCGGCTGAGGAATTCTGCGGGATCGCTGTCATAGCCGCTGAACCATTGTTCGTAGGCTTTCACCACGCGTTTTGGCGTGTCCAGCAGGCCTTCACGGGTCGGGTCATCGCCCGCCCATTGCAACAGGGTGAGGACGGCTTTTTCCGCTTCTTCGCGGCTGGGGCGTTTGCTATCGGTCATGATTCTATCCGGCAGAGCTCATAAAACGTGAACCTATACTATCATCCGTCCATCCTGACAAGCCCTGCGTGGACAAGGGCTTTCGGCGCGGCTCATGAAGGCGTTGCACTGAGCGTGGTTATACTCTAGAGTGCGGCATTTCCGAAATATAACAGCTACAGGACTGGTTTATGGTGAATTTCGATCTGTTTGAAAAAGGTGGCCCCGTCATGTGGGTTCTGGCCGTGCTTTCGGTCTATACACTCGCAGTCATCTTCTACAAAATCTTCCAGCTGATGCATTATAATGTCTTCCGCCGTGGATTCGTCGAACAGGCGATGCAGGGCATCAAAGCAGCGGAATACGAGAAGGTGGAGGCCGCACTCGTCAGCCAGCATTCGCCCATCGCCCGTGTGATGCTGGTGGCGTTGCACTGTGTGCGCAACCGTGACATGACCCAGCAGAGCCGCGAAGCGGAAGTGGCACGTGTGGGTTCGGCGGAAGTGCGTTATCTGGAGCATCATCTGCGCGGTCTGGAAATGGTCGCGAACGTCGGCCCGTTGTTGGGTCTGCTCGGTACGGTATCGGGCATGGTCGCCACCTTCGCCAATCTCGAACAGGCTGGTTCGCGCGTTGACCCATCCATGCTGGCTGGCGGTATCTGGGAAGCACTCATCACCACCATCGCCGGTTTGACCGTGGCGGTATTCGCCTTGGCATCCCACTATGTGTTCGACGGCATCATCGAGCGCACCCGCGCCACCATGCTGGATTTGGCCGTGCGCATCCTCACCATGAACGACGAGCTTCAGGCAGAAGAAATCCGTAAAAAGATGCACGAGGCGGAGCAGAAAGCCACAAAGGCGAAAGCCGAAGAATCCGAGCGCGCGCAGAAGGATTTGGCGAAGGTGCTTGCGGAAGTCACCAAAACCAAAGAGAAGGAAGAGAAGGAAGAGAAGGAAAAGCCTTCCACTGCGCCACAGGAACAGAGCACCCTTCGTCTTTTGAATCCGCGCTACGGCATGTAAGGATACATCCGTGTCGCTGCATTTTGAACGAATCGCCGGAAACCGCCGCCCTATCGGCCTGACGTCGCTTATCGACGTGGTGTTCATCCTGCTGTTCTTCTTCATGTTGACGACCAGTTTCGTGCGCACAGAATCCATGGAGTTGACCTTCCCACGCAGTGCGGAGGTGAAGGAAAAGGTAGCAGCCGCAGGGGGAA
>VGDC01000101.1 GCA_016869895.1 Alphaproteobacteria bacterium | reverse complement strand
GCCGCTGGCGGGGTCATCCACCGTGTCGAATGACTCGAAGAGGATGGACGCGGTTGTCTGCGTCATCTGCACATAGAATTTGTAGCCCACCTGGATTGTGGTGGTCGAAGAAAGCACGAAACCGGCCACCAGCGCCATTTTCATGATATGCATCGTGGCGTTGCGGAACGTGGCGCGTTTTAGCCCCAGCACCACTGCCGCGCCGTAGATGGTCACATACAGGCCGAGCAAGGCCACGAAGGGCTGCATGATAGCGGAATAGATAGAGCAATAAACGAGGCCCATGGCCGTTCCGAAGACGTTCTCCACACGGCAGGCCACCTGCGAGAAGATGCCGAGGATGCCGGTGGTTTCGCAGTTCGGGTTGACGAATAACACGCCAGAGGTCGTACCATCATCGTTACAGACGTAAGTATCCCTGACTTCGATCGTGCCGTGTTCGACATTCGTCTGGGCGACGGCTTTGCCGTCTCCATCGACGTAATCATAGTTTCTGATGGTGCCGGCATCGGCGGATTGAGGGGTGGCGAAGAGGAAAAGGCAGAAGAAGGCAAGCATCAGCATCCGCAGGAGCGGAGAGAATGCATGCTTCGGGTTCTGCCTTGCCTTTTCAACCATGTGCGACGCTCATGTGGCGATGATATTCGGGCAGCCACTGTTCGGGATTCGTGCCGCGTTCGGCGATGACGGCGCTCAGCACTTCGCGCCCGCGTTGTTGGCTGGAAAGCACCTGCAAGAGCTTCTCCAAGCCAACGAGATTCAGCTGGGCGACGATCGCCTCTTCCCCTTTTTTCAGCAGGAAATGCCGCTGTTCAGGCGACATGAGGGAGAGCAGGTCGAATTCGTTCTCGTTCAACCCGAACACCTCGGTATAGGCATCGCCCGGCGCAGGGTCTGGCAGGTAGATCTGCGTGGCGATTTTGCTGAACACCTCGCCGCTGATGGCGCTTTGTGATGCGCCCTCGATGCTTTCCGTGGCGAAGATGACCAGCGCGTTGCGCGCGCTGACCGCTTCGAGCCAACCTTGAATGCGAGGCGCGAAGAACGGGTTGTCCAGCAGGTTCCACGCTTCGTCCATGACGATGATGGCGGGGGTGCCATCCAGCTCATGCATGATGCGGTGGAGTAGATAGAGCATCACGGCGGGAACGCTGTACCAATCCTCGACGATGCCGGTCATGTCGAAACCATGCACCAGCCCATCGAATTGCAAGGCATCCTCGGCATGGCCGAAAACACCGGAAAGCGCGCCGCCGGAGTGCCAGTTGCCGAAATGCCCGGCCAGTCGCGCATCGGTCTGCGACAGCAGCGCTACAAAACCCGCGAGCGTGCGTTGCTCTTGGGGCAGGGTAAAGAACTGGTCGAGCGTTTCGCCGAGCAGGCGCTCTTCATTCTCCGTCGGGAAGGTCTGGCTGTGCTGGAAATACAGCGCTTCCAGCCAAAGGCTGACGAAATTCCGGTTCACATCGTTCGGCTCAAGCTGGAGCGGGTTGACCGGCAATCCCAACCCGCCGGGCGTCACATGGTGATATTTGCCACCGAGCGCGTGGATGAAGACTTCGGAATTGTGCTGGTAATCGAAGAAGAACAGCTTGGTGTCGAACTTGCGCGATTCGCTGAGCAGGAAGTTCAACAGCACGGTCTTTCCCGCGCCGTAAGGGCCGATGATGGATGTGTGACCGACCGAGCCGTTATGGAAATTGAAGAAATACGGAGTCTGCGCGGCAGTGTGGAACACGGTGACCGCAGGGCCCCAGTGGTTGTCCGCCGCTTTGCCTGCCGGATAGTTCGACAGGTTGGCGAAGCCGCCGATGCGCGCGGAGTTGATGGGCTTGAGGCGGCGCAAGAACGCGAAATTGCCGGGTAATTGCGACCAGTAAGCCTCTTCCAACCGCAGATCCTCGCGCATCACTACGATGCCGAGGGAGGAAAGCACGTCGATGGTGTTCTCCAGATAGCGGTTCAGGTGTTTCAGGTCATCGGCGATCATGAAGATGGTGATCTGGTGTTCGCCGAAATCCGTCGGGCTGCCGGTCATGCTCTGCATGATGTCTTCCAGACCGGAAACGCGCGCCAAACGGGTGTCCTTGCTGATCTGGGTGATGCGATGCTGCTGGCTGAAGGACTTCACGGCCTTTGCGGGGTTGATGAAGTCCATGGTCTGGGTGACGATGAATTCTTCGGGTAATTGTAGGAACTTATCAATCGCCGAGAGGGAAATCTCATGGTATTCCTTCACCGTGAGGATAGCGCCGAAACGGCGGCTTTCGTCCGGTGCGCGCACTTCCAGTGCGTCATGGCCGAACTGCACCTTATGGGAAGCGAGCGTATCGCTGAGATCATTGTCCTCCATGGACACTTCTTCTTCGCGGAGCTTCAGGATTTTGCCGAGGAAGCGGAGCGGTTCGGAATAATGCACGCCGTCCTTCTTGAAAACGCTCAGCTTGCGCGCGCCGAACACTTTCAGCTTGTCGAGCATGCGTCCAGTGGCGGCGTTCAATTCTTCATGCATTTCGCGCAGGTGGTCTTCACGGGCGGCGAGGTCGCGGCTAATGACCAGACTACGGACGAAGCGGAGCGGGGATTTCAGGCTGCTGGTCTCGCCATCGCGCACAATGGTGATGAATAGTTCGTTGGTGTATTTATGCTGCCAGTCGTTATGGTTGTTCCACGCTTCATGGGCGACGCGCGGGAAGAATTCCTTGTACTGACCGCCGGGGGAGAGGTTCTTCCGGCGGCGGATGGTATGGAACCAGACGGCAAAGGAGGTGGAATTCAAGCCGGCAGCGATGGCCGCACGGATGGTTTCGCGCAAGTCGGCGCCTTCGCTTTCGATGCTCTCGAAGCTGAAACCGACGATCTTGATGGTCTGCATCAATTCGCCGTTTTTCGTCAGCAGGGTCTCATGGTCGAAATGGCAGGCATAAGGAATGTAATCCTGCTCGACGATCGCAGAAGTCGAAGCGACCTGCTGGTCTTCTTTGCTTTTCTTTTTGAATGGCGACTTGAAAGACATATCCTGAGCAATTCCTCATATTCTAAATCTGCTAACTTGATAAAGATAGCTATACCAAGGGATTGCCATCCAACGCCACTGTTTTTTCTGGCTTCGCTAACACTCAGCCTGCCGCAGAGGTCGGGCTGCACTGATATGCCGCCGCACTGCTCTCGAAGAGCAGGTTGACGAAGCTTTCCGCCTTGAAGAACAGGGCGATGCCTGCGCCGGAGACCAAAGCCTGCGTGTAGGATATTTTGGCGAACAGAGCGCCGACGCCCAGCATAGCCACCGCGAATGTGCCGAAAGCACGACCGGTCGATTGGCTTGCGAGCGCACCCAGATTGCAGAGGACATCCACAATCGCCTGAGGCGTCGTGTCGGCAGCCAAAGCGCAGACGCCAGCGTGTCCGGCGTTACCGGTGAGCATGGAGACGACCTTCGCGCCGCTGAACATGATCGAGGTGCCGATTGCGACGGTGAGCGCCATACCCCATGAGATCTTACCCATCAAAGCACCGATGCCTAATACGACGATGCCAAGTGTGGCGATGGTTTTGCCGAGCGAGCCGGTGAACCATTTGACTACTGTGCAAATGGTGAGGCTGAGAGGGTCTGATGCGGCTGTGGGTGCCGCAAATGCAGTGGACGGCAGGAATACGAATGCGGTGATAAGAAGGAATGACAGCAGCGCGCTTTGCACAAATTGCGCATGGGCGAGTGCCTCGGCGTTCTTCAAGGGAACGGAAGCGGATCCGGGGGTATCGGATTGTTGGCGCATGATAATCCTCCTAACTATCCATAGAGTTTAGCAGGTATTCTATTAATTTTTTCTTAAAAATACGAACGCTAAACACAACAAGTGAGAAAGCACTATAGCTTTATATTTCAAAAAAAGAAAGTGCCGCATACTTGCGTATGCGGCACTGTTCTTTTGACGAAGCCTATTAGGCTTTGATGGTACCAACGTCACAGGTGTCACGAGCGCCGCCGCCGAGCAGGGAGACGATCTGACCAGCGCCGAAGACGATAGCGATACCGATTGCCACGATGATAGCCATGCCCCAGGAAACTTTACCCATCAGAGCGCCGATACCGATGATGACGATAGCGATGGTCGCCAGAGCGCGGCCGGTGGTACCAGTCAGCCAGGACACGATGTTGCAGAGTACGGTACCGAGTGGGTTCTGACCATCGGAAGCGGTTGCGGTCTGACCAGCAAGAGCGGCATCAGGAGCCAGCATTACAGCGGCGAACAGAGCCAAGCAAACAAATGCGGACCAGAGGGTGTCGCGGGTACCGGAAATTTTGGAGAGAGAAGTCATAAAGGTAGTTCCTTTTCAGTAGGTTGATACTTTAACATGAACGTTTTTAGTGCCGTTTATGTAAGTTTTGAGACGAAAAACCGTCTACAAAATCATTTTTAGCAGAGAATTGTTTCAGTTTCATGACGAAATATAAAAATTCGCTAATTTTTTATCTTTTTCGTTTCGGTGCGAAATTATTTAACAAAACCGGAAACATCTGATAGCGTCCCCGCCATCCGATGTGGATGCCTATACAGTATATATAAGGAGCTACCATGACCAACGCAATCGAAGCCAAACTCGCCGAAAAAGGCCTCGTCCTCCCCGAAGCGGCTCTGCCCGCCGCGAATTATGTGCCCGCCACCATCAGCGGCAACCTCATCTATGTCTCCGGCCAGCTGCCCATGAAGGACGGTAAACCGCAGGGCATCGGCAAGCTGGGTCGTGAATTCACCATCGAGCAGGGTCAGGAAGTGGCGCGTCAGTGCGTGCTGAACGTCCTCGCCCATGTGCGCGCCAACCTGAACGGTGACCTGACCCGCGTGAAACGCGTGCTGCGTCTGGGCATCTTCGTGGCTTCGGCGGAAGGTTTCACCGATCAGCCGAAAGTGGCCAACGGCGCATCCGACCTTATCGTGGAACTCTTCGGCGACAAGGGCAAGCATGCCCGCGCTGCTGTCGGCGTGGCGGAGCTGCCTTTCGGCGTGGCGGTTGAAGTCGAAGCGACCGTCGAATTCGAATAAGACACGCTATATATAAAGAAAAGGCCGGTGGAGAAATCCATCGGCCTTTTTTTATTCAGAATTGGTCGTCGTGTGGTCGGGGGTTCTTTGGCGTGGGTTCGGCGAGGAAAGGCTCACTTTCGGCCATCTTCTTCAGGCGGTCATGCCGCTCCAGCGTCTCCTCGGAATCGGCTGGGGTGATGTATTCCGAGCCGCAATAGGCGCAGACCTGCTTGCGACCCCGCCATTGCCAGTAGTTATAGAGGGGGCCGGGGAAGAGGAGCGTCAGCCACAGGAAGCGGGCGATATGCTTGCTGCCGCGCCATTGCACTTTCGGCTGGCCGATGTGGCCGCAGAAGGTGCATGTGACGCGGGGGAGCGTATCCCTGCCCATAAGGTTGTTACGCCGCCGCCTTCAGGCGCACTTCATAAGCCGCTTCGGTCTTCGCGCGCACTTCCTCTTCCGTCACGCCATCGGCCAGTTCCAGCAGGTGCAGGCGGCCAGCCACGACCTCGAACACGCAGAGTTCGGTGATGATGAGGTTGACCACACCTTTGCCGGTCAGGGGCAGGGTGCATTCCTTGAGGATCTTCGCGCTGCCGTCCTTGGCGTTATGCTCCATGACCACGACGATGCGCTTCACGCCAGCGACCAAATCCATCGCGCCGCCCATGCCCTTAACCATCTTGCCCGGAATCATCCAGTTGGCGATGTCGCCATTCTGGGCGACCTGCAATGCGCCAAGGATCGTGAGGTCGATGTGCCCGCCGCGAATCATGGCGAAGGAGGTCGCGCTGTCGAAATAGGCGCTGCCCGGAAGCTCGGTGATGGTCTGCTTGCCAGCGTTGATGAGGTCGGCATCGACTTCGTCAGGGTAGGGGAAAGGCCCCATGCCGAGCATGCCGTTCTCGCTCTGTAGGGTGATGGTCATCCCCGCGGTGTGGTTGGCGACCAGCGTGGGCAGGCCGATGCCGAGGTTGACATAGTAACCGTCGCGGAGTTCTTTCGCGGCGCGCTGCGCCATTTGATCATGTGTCCAAGGCATGGTTATGCTCCCTCTTTTTCGCGGGTGGTGACGCGCTCGATGCGCTTCTCGAATTTCTCGCCCTGGAAAATCTTCTGCACGAAGACGCCGGGGGTGTGGATTTCATTGGGGTCAAGCTCGCCCACTTCGACCAGCTCCTCCACTTCCGCCACAGTGAAGCGGCCAGCGGTGGCGGCGAGGGGGTTGAAGTTGCGTGCGGTCTTGCGATACACAAGATTACCGCTCTTATCGCCCTTCCATGCTTTCACGATGGCGATGTCGCCGACGATGCCGCGCTCCATGACGTAATGTTCACCATCGAACTCGCGGGTTTCCTTGCCCTCGGCGATGACCGTGCCGTATCCCGTGCGGGTGAAGAAGGCGGCGATGCCCGCACCGCCAGCGCGCATACGCTCGGCCAATGTGCCCTGCGGGGCGAATTCCAGCTCCAGCTCACCGCTGAGATACAGCCGCTCGAAGGTCTTGTTCTCGCCGACATAAGAAGAGACCATCTTCTTCACTTGCTGCGGTTGCAGGAGGATGCCAAGGCCGAAATCATCCACGCCGCAGTTATTGCTGACCACGGTGATGCCTTTGATGCCCGACGCTTTGATGGCGGCGATGGCGTGTTCGGGGATGCCGCAAAGGCCGAAACCGCCTGCGATGATGGTGATGCCGTCTTTCAGGCGGCCTTCCAGCGCCTCGGTGGCGTTCTTGCAGACTTTGGTCATGTCGCATCCCTCTCTTTATATATAATAGCGTTGGGCATCATTATTGCGAAAACGGCGGGTGTTGCAAGGCTGCAAAAAATTCTTCTTTGTTGCGCTGCGCCATCACATTTCGCTGGAAGCAAGAG
>VGDC01000100.1 GCA_016869895.1 Alphaproteobacteria bacterium | reverse complement strand
CGAGGGCGAGGGCGGCATCCGTGCCTTGCTCATCCAGCGTTTTCACCAGTGCCGAACCGACGACCACTGCATCCGCGAAAGCGGCGATGGCGGCGGCTTGTTCGGGGGTCTTCACGCCGAAGCCCACGGCCAGCGGTAATGACGTTTGGCTTTTCAAGTGCTTCACGCGCTGTTCCAGCACGGCAAGGTCAGCCGAGCCCGCGCCCGTGATGCCCGCCACCGCGATATAATAGGCGAATCCGCGCGCGCCCTGCAGCATCGCCGCCAGACGTGCATCGCCCGTGGTCGGCGCGACAAGGCGGATGACGGCGAAACCGTGCTTATCCGCATGGGGCTGGATTTCGGCGAGTTCTTCTGGTGGCAAATCCACGAGGATGCTGCCGTCCACACCCGCTGCCACCGCATCAGCCACGAATTTCTCCGTGCCATAGCGGAATACGGGATTGTAATAGCCCATGAGGATGATGGGGGTTTTTGCGTCGGATTGGCGGAATTCGCGCACCATCTCCAGCACGCCGTTCAGGGTCGCACCCGCATCCAGCGCGCGTTGCCCGGCAAGCTGGATGGTCGGGCCATCTGCCACAGGGTCGGAGAAGGGAATGCCCAGTTCGATGACATCCGCGCCAGCTGCTGGCAAACCGTTCAACACGTTCTGCGCCACGGTGCGGTTCGGGTCGAATGCCATGGTGAAGGTGACGAGGCCAGCGCGGCCTGCAGCTTTCAAGCTGGCGAAGCGGTTGTCCAAACGTGCGGTCATAGCTGTTCTCCCAGCGCTTTCGCCACGGTGAAGATGTCTTTATCGCCACGGCCACAAAGGTTCATCACCAGCAGGTGGTCTTTGGGCAGGGTGGGCGCGAGTTTGCAGACGACCGCCAGCGCGTGGCTCGGCTCCAGCGCGGGGATGATGCCTTCCAGCGCACAGCAGAGCTTGAACGCTTCCAGCGCTTCGTTGTCGGTGGCGGAGGTATAGGTGACGCGGCCTGTGTCGTTCAACCATGCGTGTTCAGGGCCGATGCCGGGGTAATCCAACCCTGCCGAGATGGAATGCGCATCGATGATCTGCCCGTCATTCGTCTGCAACAGATAGCTTTTGCTGCCGTGGAGCACGCCCGGCTGCCCACCCGTGATGGAAGCGGCGTGTTCACCCGTGTCGATGCCGTGTCCGGCTGCTTCCACGCCATACATCTTCACCGAAGCATCATTCAGGAAAGGATAGAACAACCCCATGGCGTTCGACCCACCGCCGATGGCGGCGACCAGCGAATCCGGCAGGCGGCCTTCGCGTTCCTGCATCTGGCCGCGCAGTTCTTCGCCAATGATGGCCTGAAAATCGCGCACCATCTCTGGGAAGGGGTGCGGACCAGCGACCGTGCCGATGAGGTAGAACGTGTCCTCCACATTGGTCACCCAGTCGCGCATGGCTTCGTTCATCGCGTCCTTCAGGGTGCGCGATCCGGTTTTCACGGGCACGACTTCCGCGCCCAGAAGCTTCATGCGGAACACGTTGGGTTGCTGGCGTTCGGTGTCCTTTTCGCCCATGTAGATGATGCATTTCAGGCCGAATTTCGCGCAGACCGTCGCGGTGGCCACGCCGTGCTGCCCTGCGCCTGTTTCGGCGATGATGCGCTTCTTGCCCATGCGCATCGCAAGCAGGATCTGCCCGATGCAGTTGTTGATTTTATGCGCGCCCGTGTGGTTAAGCTCGTCGCGTTTGAAATAGACCTTCGCGCCGCCGAGGTGTTCGGTGATGCGCGGTGCGAAATAGAGCGGGCTGGGGCGACCGACATAATCCCGCTGCAACAGGCGGATTTCTTCCCAGAATGCAGGGTCTGCCTTGGCTTTCTTGTATGCTTCGCCCACTTCTAGGATAAGCGGCATGAGCGTTTCCGCCACGTAACGGCCACCATAAGGGCCGAAATGGCCGGTTTCGTCAGGGCCGAGAAGGTCGTTGCGCAGGGCTTCAGTCATGGTCTTTGGTTTCTTCGAGAGTGGGTTTCGCCGCGGCGATGAAGGCGCGGATGCGTTCTGGGTCTTTTTGACCGCGGCTGCTTTCCACGCCGGAGGAGACATCCACCATCGTGGCATGGGCGGTGCGCAGGGCTTCCTGCACGTTTTCGGCATTCAAGCCGCCGGAGAGGAACCAGGGGATGTTGATATGCATCGAACGCATTAGCGTCCAGTCGAAGCTTTTGCCGTGACCACCCGTGAGCATATTTTCTGTCTGAGGGGCTTCGGCCTTGGCATCGAACAACAGCATATCCGCATAGCCGATGAATTCCTTGGCGTATTCGATGTCGTCGCGGCTGGCGACGGGCACGGCTTTCATCATCACGATGTCATAGACGCTGGCGATTTCGCGCACGCGCTCCGGCGTTTCGCTGCCATGCAGCTGGATGATGTCCGGCGAGAAGGCGGAAAGCACATCCGCCAGTTCCTGATCGGTGGGATTGGCAAGCACAGCCACCAGCTTCCGGCCTTCCGGACGGATGCTTGCAGAGAACTGATTCGCTAATTGCCATGCGTCTTCCGGTGTGATGAAACGGGGAGAGCCCTTCACGAAGACGAAGCCGATGTAATCGGCATCGGCATCCAGCGCGGCTTTCAGGTTCTCCGCATCCTTGATGCCGCAAATCTTCACTTTGGCGGAGATGGGGCGCATGGCTACCGTTTACGATTGGGAAAGGGGTGGGGCGAGGTGCTGCGTCTGCAATGCGGCGTCTTGTTCCAGACGCGTGACCTGACTGCGGAGGCTGGCATTCTCCTCTTCCAGTGCCTTCAGGCGGCGGCGGGATTCCTTTTGCAGCATATAGCGTTTGCGGCATTCGAAGCTGGCGACGAACCAGCCGAGTATGATGCCTGCCAGAAGCAGTACGCCCACGAGCACGAAGAGGCGCACTTCGACTTGATAAGGGAGGGGGGAGAGGTCGAGAACCGCAGCTTCCCGGTTGACCATGGCGAAGAAGAGGAACGCCACGGCAACCGAAAGGCCGAGAATGATCAGGAATATATCTTTTAGGTGACGCACAGGGTGGATGCTTTACGGTACAAAGGCGTTTCCACGGCTTGCGGAAAGCAGGTTATTTCTTTGGTGAGGGGCGATTCGTGTTGATGCGCTCGCGCAGTTCTTTTCCGGTGCGGAAATAAATGGCCTGACGCTGGCCGATCTGCACTTCACGACCCGTCTTGGGGTTGCGTGCCTTGCGTGCTTCGCGCTCGCGGATGGAGAAAGCACCGAAGCCACGAAGCTCCACGCGGCGGCCTTCGACGAGGGCGGTGGAGATTTCACCCAGAACGGTGTTCACAAGCAGTTCCACATCCCGCTGATACAGGTGGGGAAAGCGTTTCGCCAGCTTCTGAACAAGCTCAGACTTTTTCATATAATGCGCTTCTCAAGATGTAGTTAAAGTAAGATAAGGAAGAAAAGTTGAATTTAAGCCTTAAAATTACATAGACTTAGGTTGCCAGATTGAGGTGAGCCCGTCAAGACGCATTTCGGGGAAAATGTTCAGAGAGCCCATTGCTTTTCCGACAAAATTCTCTAAAAGTGTTTGCTTCTCTTTTTCGGGTTCACGGTCGGTCACGTCGAGATTGGCCGGAATCTTCTTTTCTGTTTCCAGCCACGCCACCGCTTCCGCCTCGCCGCCCAGCGCATCAATTAGCTTGAGTTCCAAGGCTTGCGAACCGGTGTACACGCGGCCATCGGCCAGTTCCAACACGCGTTCGCGCGGCAGGTTGCGGCCTTCAGCGACCATATCCACGAAAGTGCCGTAGAAATCATCCACCACTTCGCGCATCACCGCCAGATTCTCCGGCGTGGCTTTCTCGAAGGGGTTCGGGGTGGCCTTGTTCGGGCCGGATTTGATGGTGATGGGCTCGACACCCATTTTCTCGGCCAGTCCGGTGACATCGGCGGTCTGCATGATGACGCCGATGGAGCCGGTCAGCGTGCCTTCGCGCGCGAAGACGCGGTCAGCGCCCAGCACAGCCATATAGCCAGCCGAAGTGGCGGTGGAGCGCATGGTGACGACTACGGGCTTCTTTTCACGCAGACGTTTGACGTTCAGATAAAGTTCTTCGCCGCCGACGACGGTTCCGCCGGGGCTGTCGATACGCAGGATGACGGCCTTCACGGCTTTGTCTTCCTCGAGTGTCTTGAAGAGTTCGTCGCGTTTCACGTCATCCATGATGATGCCGTTGACGGTGACGCGGGCGATATGGTTGCCCGTTGGGGTGAGCGACGCGAAGTTGCTCGTCAGGAGTATAGCTGTCAGGACGACCACCAAGATGGCGACTGCGCGCCACTTGGCGATCTGTCCTTTCAGATATGAACGGTCGATTAAGGTATCGGCGTTCAGAGACATGGCAAAACCTGCCTATTCTTTATTCAAGGTTGAATCAAGATTTCTTGGCGGTTTTCTTCTTCTTTTCGCTGGCTTCGCTCAAAGCCGCGCCCAGAATGTCACCGAGGCTTGCACCGCTATCGGTGGAGCCGTATTCTTCGATGGCACGTTTCTGGTTTTCGACTTCGAGTGCCTTGATGGACACAGCGACTTTACCGGAGGCTTTCTCCAGCGTGGTCACTTTCGCATCGACGCGGTCGCCGACGGCGAAGCGATCAGCGCGCTGTTCCTGACGGTCACGAGCGAGTTCGGCTTTCTTGATGAAGGCGGTGAGGTTATCGCCGACTTTCACTTCGATACCGTCTTCCTGAACTTTGGTGACGGTGCAGGTGACGGCGTCACCTTTCTTCACGTCGCCGAGGTCAGCCTGAACGGGGCTTTCGCCGAGCTGCTTGATACCGAGGGAGATGCGCTCTTTCTCTACGTCGATGGCGAGGACTTTCGCTTTCACGACATCGCCTTTCTTGTAGTTCTTGATCGCTTCTTCACCGGATTCGTTCCAGCTCACGTCAGAGTGGTGCACGAGGCCGTCGATATCGCCGGAGAGACCCACGAACAGACCGAAATCGGTGACGTTCTTGATTTCGCCTTCGATTTCGCTACCGACTTTGTAGGTGCTGGAGAAGTGGGTCCAGGGGTTTTCTTCGCACTGCTTGATGCCGAGCGAGATACGGTGCTTGGAAGCATCGATATCGAGAACCTGCACTTCGACTTCCTGGCTGGTGGAGACCATTTTGGAAGGATGGACGTTCTTTTTGGTCCAGCTCATCTCGGAAACGTGTACCAGACCTTCGATGCCGGGTTCGATTTCCACGAATGCGCCGTAATCGGTGATGTTGGTGATGTTGCCCTTGATGCGCGAACCGACGGGGTATTTCACGCCGATGGTTTCCCAGGGGTTGGATTCAAGCTGCTTCATGCCCAGCGAGATACGCTTGGAGTTCTCGTCGAACTTGGTGACGATGACTTTGATGCTCTGGCCGAGGGACAGCACTTCGCTCGGGTGGTTGATACGCTTCCAGCTGATGTCGGTGACGTGCAGCAGGCCGTCTACGCCGCCCATGTCGATGAAGGCACCATAATCGGTGATGTTCTTGACGACGCCGTCCAGAACCTGACCTTCTTTGACGTTCTCAAGCAGCTCTGCGCGTGCTTCGAGGCGGGATTCTTCGAGAACCGCGCGACGGGAAACCACGATGTTGCCACGCTTGCGGTCCATTTTCAGGATCTGGAAGGGCTGGCTGATGTTCATGAGGGGCGAGATGTCGCGGACAGGGCGGATATCCACCTGGCTGCCGGGAAGGAACGCCACTGCGCCGCCGAGATCGACGGTGAAGCCTCCTTTGACGCGACCGAAGATGACGCCGTCAACGCGCTCGCCTTTATCGGAAAGCTTCTCAAGACGCTCCCATGCCTCTTCGCGGAGTGCTTTCTCGCGGCTCAGGCCGGTTTCGCCATGGCGGTTCTCGAAGCGCTCGAGGTAAACTTCGACATCATCACCCACTTTGAGTTCTTCGGCTTTGCCGTGACCGAACTCTTTCAGGGGAATCTTGCCTTCGGACTTCAAGCCGACGTCAACGGTGACAATACCGTTTTCGATGGCGGTCACGCGGCCTTTGACGACCTGGCCTTCTGCCAGTTCGTTCTGCTGCATGTACTCTTCAAAGAGTTCTGCAAAATTTTCGGTGGTGATGAATTCGTCGTTTTTCTGCACCGCAGTATTCGCTTTCATAGGGTTTTTCCTGTGGGATCCTCTGCGGCAGATGCCGAAGGGGAGGGGTAAGGGGTTAAATAATAATCCGGAAATCCGGCGGAATTCTTCGCGGAGTTAAGCAACGGGCAACCAATCTGCGAAAGGTTTTGCGCTCTACAACCCGAGAGGGACGGCATTTATAGCAGAATACACTGACGAAAGAAAGGGGAAATTCGCTTGTTTTGTAAGCTTATTCCTGAATCGCAGCGATTTTTTCTTCGATGACGCGCAGCACTTTCTCGAAGACTTCATCCGCGCTCAGGTCGGACGTGTCGATATGCACTGCGTCCTCAGCCTGCACCAAAGCGGCGATGGCGCGCTTGCTGTCGCGCTCGTCGCGGTCTTTCAGGTCATCGAGGACGGATTTATAGACGACCTTGATGCCTTCGCCCTGAAGCTCGTTATGGCGGCGTTTGGCGCGGGCTTCGATATTGGCGGTAATGAAGAATTTGATGTCCGCATCAGGTCGAACCACGGTTCCGATGTCGCGTCCATCCAGCACAGCACCTTCGGGCTGTTCCGAGAAGTCCCGCTGGTAGTCCAACAAAGCCTGACGCACTTCCGGGAAGGCGGAAACGATGGATGCCGCTTTGCCCACGCGCTCCTGACGCAGCAGCGGCGTAGCGTAATCCTGCGCATTGATGCTGTGGGAGGCTTCAATCGCGGCGGCTTTGTCGTTCGGGTCTTTCTCTGCTTCGATAAGCTTCAGGCCGACCATACGATACAGGCTACCCGTATCGAGGTAGGGATAGCCGCAATAGGTGCTGAT
>VGDC01000099.1 GCA_016869895.1 Alphaproteobacteria bacterium | reverse complement strand
TCCGCTATCACGATACGGCGCGCTGGGTGCTGAACGATGTGACACTGGATATTCCAGCTGGTCAGGCGGTGGCACTGATGGGCACGGATGCCATCGCCAAATCCGCCATGCTGGAGTTGATGGTCGGCCTTTATGCACCGGAGCAGGGCAATGTCTGGGTGGATGAAATGCTGGTGGCCGATTTGCCCGATGACGTGCGCAGCCGTCATGTGGCCTATGTGCCTTCGGATGCGGAGATATTCCGCGGAACCATCATGGAGAACCTCTGCCAGTTCCAGCCGGAGCATGAGGCCGCCGCCCGCGAGTTGGCGGGGTGGATGGGCATCACGGCGGATGTCTCCAAACTGCCGATGGGCTTCGAAACGCCGCTTTCACCCGCAGGGCAGGGTGATGAGATCAGCCCCGGCCTTCGCCAGCGTGTCGCCATCGTGCGGGCATTGGTCGCCCATCCGAAACTGTTGCTGCTGGACAATGCCGACCGCGCCCTCGACCGGACGGGATATAACCACCTGTTCAAACTGCTGGGCGAGTTGAAAGGCAAAGCCACCATCGTGCTCGTCAGCGAGGATCAGAATTTGCTGCGCCTGACCGACCGTCGATTGGTCATCCATCAGGGAGCGTTGCTCGGCACCGTTCCGGAGAACACCGCGCGCAACCCCAAACGCCCCCAAGCCTGAGGAGCACACCACATGGTCGCCCATAAGAATTATGCACCCGTCGTCGTCTCGCATTTCGAGGCCGATGGCTCGCCCAAGCAAAACCCGTTACAGTGCATGCGCCGCTTGTTCGCCAACCGCTGGTTCGACACGGGTGGCGAGGATGGCAGCCGGAAGGAATGGCTGGAAGCCCTCGCGCTCGCATTGACGGCGCTCGGCTGGCGGGGGGACGAGATGCGCCTGAGCGATGTGCTGCCGCGCCAGTCCGATCAGGAAGAGTTGGACGAGTTCCTCAACGCGCTGGCATCGCTGGGGTATATCGCCCATCAGGTGCAATCGCGCGATTCCGCCGTGTGGCGGAATGCTGACCTGCCGCTTCTGATGCTGGCGCGCTCGGATAGCGGAGAGGAACTGCAACCCTATGTGGTGACCGGATGGGGCGAGGGTGCAAACGCATGGCAAATCGCCGCCATCGATGATGAAGGGGGGCTGGGTCGCAAGGAAATCAGCATCGACGACGAACGCATCGCGCAGGTCTTCTCCATCGGGCGCACGGACACGCTGCATGATTCCAGCGAAGAATTCGCCCGCCAGCAGACGGGTGTCAGCTGGATGCGCCTGACCTTGCAACGCTTCCGCGGCATGTTCGTGCAGATGATCGTCGTCAGCCTTGTCATCGGTCTGTTGACCACCGCCGTGCCGCTATTCGTGATGATGGTCTATGACCTCGTCATCGATTCACACTCGTTGCCGAGCCTCACTAATGCCACGAATCTGCTGCTAAAACTGCTGCTGGGTGTCGCACTCGCCATGGGGTTGGAATGTGCGCTGCGTTTATCTGTCATCCGCTCGCTCAGCTGGTTCGGCGCGAGGATGCAGGTGCTGGTGGGAACGGCGCTCATCAGCCAGTTCTTCAGCCTTTCACCTGCCGTGACGGAGCGTGCATCGGCGGCTGACCAGTTATCGCGCATCCGCGCATTCGACACGATGCGTGATTTCATCTCCGGCCCGCAGATGCTGGCGATGCTGGAACTGCCATGGTGCCTCGTGCTGCTGGTGGTCATCGGCATACTCAGCGGCCCTGTGGTGCTGATTCCCATGGGCGGAATCGCGCTTTACGCCCTGCTGGCCTTCGCCATCCGCAAACCGCTGGAATACGAGATGTACCGTTCGGCGCGTAGCGGTTCGGAGCGTCAACAGACAGCGATGGACATGCTGACACGCCTTCCTGCCATGCGCTATTCCGGTGTGGTGGAGGCGTTGTTCAACCGCTACACCTCTTCCGTGCGCCGCGCCATGCAGACGACTTTCCGCATCAACATGATGGTCGCGCTACTGGAGCATTCCGCCCATGCCATCACCGCGCTGGTCGGTTTGTTGACGCTGGTCGTCGGGCTCTATGCCATCTGGGACGGCACGCTGACGGTCGGTTCGCTGGTGGCGGTGATGATCCTGACATGGCGGTTGCTGGGCATCATACAGGCCAACTGCGTGCTGCAGCCGCGCTTGCATTACCTGAAGAACAGCACCGATCAAATCAACCGTTTGATGACGCTTAACTCGGAAGACGCGGATTTCCAGCATGAAGTGCCCGTTTCCGGCCTGAAAGGTCATGTGGAATGCAACGGCGCGGTGCTGCGCTATACCCGCAGCGGCGAGTTCGTGCTGCGCAATGTGACGCTCGACATTCAGCCCGGCCAGCTCGTCGCGGTGATGGGGCAATCCGGTTCGGGCAAATCCTCGCTCTTGAAACTGCTCTGCGGATTGTATCCTCCACAAGCGGGCTCGCTGCGTATCGACGGTATCAACATCCGCCAATATGTGCCCCATGATTTGCGTCAGCATATGGCCTATATGCCCCAATCGCCGGATTTCTTCAGCGGCACCATCGCCGATAACCTGCGGCTTGTCGCCCCCGCCAGCACCGATGCTGACTTGCGATTGGCCATCGAGAACGCTGGCGCGATGGATGAAATCGCCGCGATGCCGGAAGGGCTGGCCACGGAAATCGGCGTGGGGCAGAACCATTTGCCGCTCAGCCTTTCCCATCGCTTGAATCTGGCGCGCATCTACCTGCAAGACCCCAGCATGATGCTGCTCGACGAGATGCCCTATGATGTGTTGAACAGCGAAACGGGCGAGAATTTCTATGACATGCTGAAAACGGTCAAAGGAAAGCACACCGCTATCTTTGTGACCCATCGCATGGATTTCGCCGAATTGGCCGATCAGGTCGTGTGGCTACGCCACGATATGCCGCCCGTTGTGGGCACCCCCAAACAAGTGCTTGCAGCCATGCAGAAGGAGTAATGTGTCATGACGAAAGAAAAGAATTTCCAGCCCATCAAAGCCCCGCGCGCCATGCGCCAACCGGCACTCAAGCACATCGGGCGCACGGCCGTTTTGGAAGAGCCGTTCACCCCGCGTTTGATGCGTTTCTCCATCATCGCCATCACGGTGACGCTGGCGTTCTTCCTCATCTGGGCTTCGACCACCGAGGTCTCCGAAGTGACCCGCGCGGAAGGCGAGGTCGTGCCGAGTGGCTATGTGCAGGTGGTGCAGCACCTTGAGGGGGGCATCGTGTCGGAGATTCTCGTCAGCGAAGGGGAGATGGTCGAGAAAGGCCAACCGCTGATTCGCCTTGATGGGGCAGGGGCGCGGGAAGACCTCGCCCGCAGCCAGAATGAATTGCGCGGCTTGAAGATTGAGGAAGAACGCCTCCACGCCCTTTTGGAGAACCGCGAACCGGACTTCTCCGGTCTTGCGCCTGAAAGCGGCGGCTCGCAGATTCAACAGCGTTCCTTCGATGCCACCGTGGCGGCACGCGAGAAGGAAGCCTCCATCATCCGTGAGCAGATAGGCCAGAAACGCGAGAGCGTGCGCAGTTTGGAAGCGCGCCGGAATGCGCTTTCCAGCAACGTGAAGATTTCCGAAGAAAGCCTCGCCGCGTTGAAGACGCTGCTTGATCAGGGATTGGCGAACCGCTTCCGCTATCTCAGCCAGCAGGAGGAGACGAACGCGCTGCGCGGGCAGCTTGCCGAGGTGAACAGCCAAATCACTTCCGCCAAGCAAGGTATCGGCGAATATGAACAACGTCTCGCATCTCTGGGCGCGAACTATCACGATCAGGCCGCCCAGTCCGCCAGCCGAGTGGAGAATGAAATCGCCCAGCTGGAAGAGACCATCACCAAGCTAAACAACCGCGTGGAAAGGCTGGAAGTGCGCGCGCCCACCCGTGGTCTGGTGAAAGGTCTGCAGGTGCATACCATGGGCGCAGTCATCGGTGCCGGCCAGCAGATAGCCGATATCGTGCCAGTGGATGAGCAGATGGTGGTGGAAGCGAAGGTCTCCACCACGGATGTCGGCCATCTGCGTGTCGGGCAGATGGTGCAGGTGAAGGTGCATTCCTTCGATTTCGTGCGCTATGGCATGATCGAGGGCACGCTGGAATCCATCTCGCCCACTACCTTCATCGATAAGATGAACAAGACCTATTATCGCGCGCGCGTCATCCTCCGTCAGTCCTTCGTGGGCGAGAACCCACAGGCGAACCTCATCCTGCCGGGGATGACGGTGGAGACGGACATCATGACCGGCACGAAGACAGTGATGGATTATCTGCTCAAACCCATCCATGTCGCCAAGTCCAACGCCTTGCATGAACGCTAAGTGAACATAATAACAAGAAGAAAGGAGGCCATGATGCATCCACAGACAGTCACCAGCCAAATGAACAATGCCGAAGGGCAGCAGTTGATGAACGAACGGAATGCCCTAGCAGGGCAGACCAAGAACACGGTGCTGGTGGTGGACGACGACCCGCAGATTCGTGCGTTCCTGAACCATGTGCTGGGCGCGGAGGGGTATAAGGTGCTCCTCGCGGAAAGTGGAGAGGATGCCCTGCAGGCACTGAACGCTTCGTCGCAGAACATCTCCCTAGTGCTGCTGGATATGCATATGAACGGTATATCGGGGCTGGACGTGGCGCGTGAGATGCAGAAACGTCCTGAACTCTCGCTCATCCCCATCATCATGCAGACCGCATCCAACGAGGCGGATGTCATCCGCGAAGGTATCGAAGCGGGGGTGTATTATTGCCTTATCAAGCCGTTGAACCGCCAGTTGCTCATCGCCGTGGCGGATTCCGCCATCCACGAATTCGCCAGCACGCAAATCCAGCAAGAAGCCCTGCAAAGCCAGCGACAAGGCATGGAACTGCTGGAGACGGCGCGTTTCACCTGCCGCACGCTGAAGGATGTGGAGGTGCTGTCCCACTTGCTGTCCTGCAGTTTCCCTGAGCCGAAACGCGCCATCATCGGCATCACAGAACTGCTCATCAACGCGGTGGAGCATGGCAACCTCGGCATCACCTATGATGAGAAGACCCAGCTGGTCAAATCGGGTCGCTGGCGGGAAACGGTGGAATCACGCCAGAAAATGCCCGAATTCGTGCATAAGAAAGTCGATGTGGTCATCCAGAACAAGGAGGACGGCATCTATCTGCAAATCACCGATGAGGGGAAGGGATTCGACTGGTGGCGGTATCTGGAGATAGACCCTGCGCGCGCCAGCCATCCGAACGGGCGAGGTATCGCGCTGGCGAACAAGATCAGCTTCGATCAGCTGCAATTCTCGCAGGATGGCAGCCGCGTGCTGGCCATGGTGCATTTCCAGAATCATGAACCCCTTTCCACCCTTAACTGGTAGGGAGGCGATATGGCGAATCTCAATGCCGAACAATTACGGATTCTGGTGGTCGAGGATGATCCGTCCTACCGCAATCTGGCGAGGAACGCGCTCATCGGTCATGAGCGGTATATGGCGGCGACCGCGCGCGACGGGCTGGATTTATACACGAAACACCAACCGGATATCGTTTTTCTGGATTTGAGCCTGCCCGATGAAAGCGGTATGCAACTGCTGCTGAAGATCCGTGCGCAGAACCCCGAAGCGTTCATCGTGATGTTGACCTCCAGCCGCCTCTCCGATGACGTGCTGCTGGCGCAGCGTTGTGCGGCGAATGGGTATGTGACCAAGCCCTTCACCCGAAAACTCATGCAGGCTTACTGCGATGCTTGCGTGAAACACTGGGATAAACTGGAAGAGATGGACGCGCCGGAACGGCAGGAGTTCCGCGAGAAGATACGGGGCGAATCGGAGAAGATGCAAGGCATTCTCCAAGCATCCGTGCCGGATTCTAAAGCCATTCTACAGGATATGATGCCCCGTTGGCGCATTCTTCTGGTGGGCAAGGCCGATGGCGCGGCGGGAGAATGGCAGCAGGTGCTTCAGGAAGCGGGATGCCAGACCCAGCTGATGGAAAGCGGCGGGGCGGCGCTCGAAAGAATGCGGGATCAATCCTTCCGCCTCATCTGGGCGGAGGATGCGCTGGACGATATGGACGCGGCGGAATTGCTGTACCGCATGCGCGTGAATCAGCACCAGATGCCCGCCATCGTCACCGTGGACGAGGAATGGAAAGCGAAACAGAATAAATGGCGGAAGGTGGGCGCCACGCAGGTGGTGTTGGGCCCGTTGAGGCCGGAGAAGGTGCGCGCCATCGTCGAGCAGGAGATTGCGCGCAGCCTGGACGAAATGGACGATATTTTCCTGTAAAGAAGAGGGATGGGTATGGCCATGCATACGCTGGACAGAGACACAAGAACCGCACAGTTGCTGGATGACATCGAGCAGATTTCCGCCGCCGCATCCCACGAACTGCGCGATCAGTTGCGCGAGGCGTTGCTCTATTGCGACGAATTGCGGCGCATCGCCGGAACGGGCGGCGCACCGCTGGTGACGCATATCGAGCATTGCATCGCTTCGACGATGGAGAATGTGAGCGCGCTGCGGCAATATGCCTATCTGGTGCAGAACAGCGAGAACCCGCAGAGCTTCGCGCTGGACGATGTGCTGGTGCGCGCGAAAGCGAAATTCCATGGCTCCATGCTGTTGCATAAAGGAGATATCACATGGAATCCAGCCACCATGCCGAGGGTGAACGGCAGGCCGCGCCAGCTGGAGTTGCTGTTCACGCATCTGTTCGAGAATGGCTTGAAATATAACCGTTCCGAGAAGCCGCTGGTGGAGGTGACCTATGCTGAGACGCCGAATTTCCATGAAATCGAAGTGCGCGACAACGGCATCGGCATGGAACCGGAATATGCCTTTCTGGTGTTCGGATTGTTCAAGCGCATCGAGCCTTTAGGGCCGGTGAAGGGCTGCGGCGCAGGACTTGCCTATGCCAAGAAAATCGCTGAGAACCATGACGGCGTGTTGACCATGGAGACGGAAGCG
>VGDC01000098.1 GCA_016869895.1 Alphaproteobacteria bacterium | reverse complement strand
CGCATCACGCTTTCTCCTCATGTTGGTGCAGCAGGGCTTCCAGCTTACGGTTGATGGCTTCCGGCGAGCCGGTGTTCTTCGCCATAAGCTGATAGATGGCAGGCACGATGAACAGGGTGAACATGGTGGCGATGAGCACGCCCGCGAAGATGACGATGCCGATGACCATACGTGTCTCCGCGCCTGCCCCGCCGGTGATCATAAGCGGCACGGCACCCATGGCGGTGGCGAGCACCGTCATGATGATAGGGCGCAGACGTTTGGCGGAAGCATCCAGAATCGCTTCGCGGAATTCCATGCCTTCATCGCGCAGCTGGTTGATGAACTCCACGATGAGAATGCCGTTCTTGGTGGCCAGCCCCACCAGAATGATAAGCCCGATTTGGCTGTAGATGTTCAGCGATTGTCCGGTTATCCATAGGGCGAATAGTGCCCCTGTTATCGCCAAAGGCACGGTAAGCATGATGATGAGCGGGTGGATGAAGCTTTCGAACTGCGCAGCCATCACCAGAAACACCACGATGAGCGCGAGAGCGAAGATGAGATAGATGGAATTGCCCGATTCCTTCAAATCCTGCGAATCGCCTTTGTAATTCACCACTACTCCGGACGGCAGCTCCTCTTTCACCAGATTCTCCATATATTCAAGCGCAGTGCCGAGGGAGTATCCGGGCGCGAGGTTCGCTTCGATGGTGATGCTGCGCAGACGGTTATAGCGGCGCAGAGTCGCCGCATCCGAGAACTCCTCCAAAGAGACCAGATTGGACAGCGGAATCAGCTGATTCGTGCGTTCCGAGCGTACATAAAGGTTGGTGATGTCCGTCGGGCTGCGTTTCAGGTCTTTCTCGCTTTCGACCAGTACATCATATTCTTCGCCGTTGTCGATATAGGTCGTCACTTGACGGGAACCGAGCATGCTCTCCAGCGTCGCATTGATGGTTGAGACGGGCACGCCAAGGGTTTCGCTGTAGTCGCGGTTCACTTCGATGCCGATCTGCGGTTTCGTTTCCTGATAATCGTAATCCACCGCCAGCAGGTTCGGATTCTCCGTCATTTTCGCCAGCAGCGTATCACGCCATTGCACCAGTTCCTCATAGGTAGGGCCACCGATGACGAACTGCATGGGCTTGCCACTGCCGCTACCGAATGCCTGCCGCATGACGGTGGATACTTTCACACCTGTCACATCCGCCGTTCTTGCGCGTACTTCTGCGAGATATTCTTCGATCGGTTTGCGGCTGCCCCAATCGGCCAGCACGACCGTGCCGCGCGCATCGTTATAGGTCGCGGTCGTGCCGAAGCTGCCCGGTGCGCGCATCAGCAAACGCTGGAATTCACCCGAATCGGCGAAAGGCATTAGCCGCTGTTCCACCATGTTCACATGTTCCATCATGTATTCATAGGAGGAACCTTCTGGGCCTTTAAGATTCACGAAGAATGCGCCACGGTCTTCCTGCGGGGTGAATTCCTTGGGAAGCATCACCATCAACAAACCAGCGACGATGGACATGATAACGATGAAGCCGACGGACAACCACGCATGGTCTAGGCATTTTCCCAGCAAGCTCAGATACGTCTCCTTCACGCGCTCCATCAACCTATCGACTTTCTGACTGAAACCCGTGCTCTCTTCATGTGATTTCAGCACTTTGGAAGAAAGCATCGGGCAGAAGGACAGCGCCACGACCGCTGAAATGATGACCGAACCCGCCATGGTCACGGCGAATTCGGTGAACAACCTGCCGATGTCGCCCTCAAGGAAGGTGATGGGCACGAACACCGCCACGAGGACGGCGGTGGTGGCAACCACGGCGAAACCCACCTGCCGCACGCCGCGATAAGCGGCAAGCAGGGGTGGCTCGCCCGCTTCGATACGGCGGTGGATGTTCTCCAGCACCACGATAGCGTCGTCGACCACCAGACCGATGGCGAGGATGATGGCGAGCAGCGTCAGCAGGTTGACGGTGAACCCAAGGGCGAACAACAGCACGAATGTACCGATGAGTGAAACGGGAACGGCAGCGGCGGGGACGAGTGTCGCGCGCATGCTTCCTAAGAAGGCATATATCACGCCGATGACGAGGATGATGGCGATGCCGAGGGTGATATACACCTCATGCACAGAGCTTTCGATGAACACGCTGGAGTCATAACTCTGGCGCATCTCCATGCCGGGAGGAAGGGTCTCGTTGATATTCGCCATCTCTTCTTTGGCCAGTTTGGCTACATCGAGGGTATTTGCCTTGGACTGTTTAATGATGCCCACGCCGACCATCGGCAGGCCGTTACCGCGCAAGGTGCTGCGTTCTTCCACCGCGCCTACCTCGACCCGTGCGACGTCACCCAGCCGCACCAGATAGCCATCCGCGCCTTCAGTGAGCACTAACTGCTGGAAATCCTCTGGTTTCTCGAAGCTGCGCTGGATGCGCACGGTGAAGTCGCGGGTGGTCGATTCGATAGAACCTGCCGGAAGCTCGACGTTTTCGGTGCGAAGGGCATTTTCCACATCCGCCACGGTCAGGTTGCGGGCAGCAAGCGCGTTACGATCAAGCCAGATGCGCATGGCGCGTTCCTGTGCACCCCCGATTCTGACTTGCGCCACGCCGTCCAGAGCAGAAAAACGATCTTCCAGATAACGCTGCGCATAGTCGGTGAGATCCATGATGCTCATGCCCTCGCCGACGAGGTTCATCCACATGATGACGTCGGAATCCGCATCCGCCTTGCGCACATCCGGTGGATCGGCCTCATCGGGTATGTCGTCCAGCACGCCGGACACGCGGTCGCGCACATCGTTTGCCGCATCGTCGATGTTGCGGCTGATGTCGAACTCCACGGTGATACGCGAGCGGCCATCCTCGCTGCTGGAAGAGATGCTCTTGATGCCCTCAACGCCTGCGATGCGCTCCTCTATCAGTTCGGTGATACGTGTTTCTATCACATTCGCCGATGCACCGCGGTAGCTCGTGTCGATGGAGACGATGGGCGGGTCGATGTCGGGGTATTCACGCAACGGTAGCTTGGTATAGGCCATGATACCGAAGACGATGATGAGCAGGTTCAGCACCGTGGCGAAGACTGGCCGTTTGACTGACGTATCCGATAGCCACATGGTCAGGGCTTCTCTGTAGAAGAGGTTTCTTCGGGTGTGGCTACTGGCGATTCGGTTTTAAGACCCGCGTTCCCCGTTTCAGGTTTGCGGATGGTTTCCCATTCACGCGCGATTTTCACCTTCTGACCCACGCGGACGACATTCACCCCGCGGGTGATGACTTTCTCGCCCTGCTGCAAACCCTCCGTCACCTCCACCATGCCAGGTCGGCGGGTGCCGAGCGTCACTTCGCGCTGCTCCACTTCACCCGCATCCGTCACCACGAAGAGGAAATCGCGGGTGCCGCGCTGGGTGATCGATTCTTCAGCCACCACCAGTCCTTCGTGTTCATCGCGCATCAAGGTCACACGCATCAATAGACCGGGTTTCAAGGTGTGGTCTTCGTTGGGCAGGTAAGCGCGAACCAAGACCGAGCGCGTGATGGGGTCGACCCGGGTGTTGACGCTGGCCACTTCGCCTTCGAAGGTCTTGCCGTCATGGGCATCGCTGACCGCGGTGATGCGCACGCCTTCTTTCAGCGTCGGCAAAAAGCGGGAAGGCACGGCGAAATCCAACTTCATACGGCTCAGGTCGTCGAGTGTGGTGATGAGTTGTCCGGGCTGCACCAATGCACCCGCGCTCAGGCGGCGGATGCCTAGAACCCCGTCGAACGGCGCGCGAAGGGTGCGGTCGCCGATGCGGGCTTCTGCCTCTTCCACCTCGCGTTTGGCGACTTCGATGAGCGTCAGCCGCTCGTCATAATCCCGTCTCGCAGCGGCTTTGTTCTTCAGCAGTTCCTCGATGCGCCGCAGTTCACGGCGATTTTCTTCCAACCGTGCTTTCGCAGCATTCAACTGGGCTTGTTCCTCATCCTGCTCCAGAAGCACGATGACATCGCCTTTTTTCACTTCCTGACCATCGGTGAAGCGCGTCTCCGCGATGGATTCCGTGACGGTGGGGGTAATGTCGATGGATTCGTTCGCCTGCGTGGTGCCGAGGGAATCGACGCTATCGAAAATGGTGGTTCGGTAAGCGGGAAGCACCTCTACCGGTGTCACACCCTTATCTTTATCTTTCGTGCTGTCTTCACCCAGGAACGCATAGGCCACCACACCGATGACGACGAGGACGGCGAGGATGCTCCAGCTTTTGTTCGACATAGACACACCAGATTGAATTGGGATGGATTAAAATATTACGGCAACGAAGGTACAGCGGTGGGAAAGGCGCGGCAAGTTACTATTCCGTAATGGTTATACGAGTGATGCACCGGAATCCTGCGCGGAAACTTGCGCCTCAGCGGCTTTTTCTTCTTTTCGCATGAGGAACTCGCGCTGCGGGAAGGGAATTTTGATGTTATTCTCTTGGAATTTCCGCCAGATGGAGAAATGCACCTCGCTCTTCGGCGCAAGGCGGCCTTCGGTCACATCCGCCACCCAGAAATAGAGCAGGAAATCCACGGAGGATTCGTTGAACTGGCTCAGGAAGCAGCTCGGCGGCGGGTCTTGAATGCAGCGGGGATGCTCATTCGCCGCTTCTAAAATGAGATCGCGCGCCTTTTCAAGGTCGGAGCCATAAGCCACACGGATGAGCGTATCCACCCGCCCGCGCTTGTTGCTATAGGTCAGGTTCGTCACGCGATTGATGATGAAATCCTCATTGGGGATGAGCACTTCCTTGCCATCGAATGTCTCTAGCAAGGTGAAGCGTGCCTGTGTCTTGCGCACATAGCCGGTCGTGCCATCCGCCAATTCCACGAGGTTATCCAGCTCGATGGATTTCTCCACCAGCAGAATCATGCCGCTGATGAAGTTCGAGGTGATTTTCTGCAGACCGAAACCCAGACCGATACCCAGCGCGCCGCCGAAGACGGTGAGGGTGGTCAGCTTCACGCCGATGACATCCAGCGCCATGACAATGGCGAGGGTATAAAGGATGATCTGGAACAGCTTGGAGAAGAGGATGCGCGTGCTGGGGCGCAGGTGGCGCATGTGCCCGATGCGGTTATTGCCGAACCCCGCGAGGATGGAGGTGATCCAGAACAGCACCACCACGCTCAACAGCGAATTCACGACCATGAATGCGGTGAATTTATAATCCCCCACCGCGAAAGCGAAGGGCGGCTTGTCGAGATAGGCCTGTACCATCTCCAAATGCCCTGTATAGGCCAAAGAAGCCAAGAGCAGTACCAGCGCGAAAATCAGCCATTTCGCTACGCCATGGCTGGGCTTGAACAGCAAAAGACCCAGCTTGCGGAACGCGCGGGAGAAGGGGTTGTTCTTTCTGTCCATGGGGTGCCTTTTGTGCCGATGATGCTGGCATTATGCGTTCTTGGCATGAAAAGACAATGTTTACCTTTGCAATTTTGCGAGGGTTATATTCTAATCGCTTAAAAGTAGTGAATTTTTCTGCGGAAAGGAGCGGCATGGACAGTATCAGCGAGAAACTCACGGTATTCGCGCTGGATAATGCCACCCGCACGCTCACGGAAGCCATCGATGCCCGCTTACGCACCGCGCTTCCCGGCGCATTCCTGCTCGATATGGTGCGCCTCGGCCTTTTCGTGCCGGAAGATGGTCAACTCCGCCTTGCCTCCTCCGCCGCTCCCAAGAAAGCTTATCTGAACGCTGTTTATAACAGCCTCGCGCCTAAACTCCCGCTATCGTTGTCGGAAGCCCTCCAACTAGCGGGACAACAGGTGTCGCTCGTCAAGCCGAAGCTTCTGGAGGCGCTTGCCAAAGATGGCGTGGTGAAAGTCGATAAATCCAAGCTGAAATGGTCTTTCGCGCTGAAATCCTATGTGCTGAAGGCGGATAAAAAAGGATTACGCCGGAAATTATCTAAAGCGTTTCTGGAAGGCAAAGGCCAGCTGGCGGATTTCTGGGTGTTGCAGCTGGCTTCCGCAGCGGAACTTTTGGCAGGGGGAGGCATCGACAAGAAAGCCGCCGCCCAGCTTTCGGCGCGTATCGCTTCCTATTCCGCCGTGTCGGGCATCAGCCGCGAAATCGCGCGGCAAGTCGCGGGTGCAGTGCCGCCTGCGGGGGCGTCACCGTTGGAAAAAGGCAAGAAACTGCGTGATGTGAACGGCGCGACATGGGAATGGCGCGGGTTCTGGCCGGATAACAAAGGGCCGACGCTCATCCGCACCAGTCAGGCCTATCGCCAGTCGCTGGAGAACCTGTCCTTTGAAGAGACGGTGGACGATTACCTGCTCATCGACGGGCTTTCCGAGAACATCAAAATCCGCAAAGGCGCGCTGGAGATTAAACGCCCCGTCGATGCGGTGGACGGTTACACCGCTTTCCTGCCCAAGGAGACCTATCCTTTCCCGATTGATCCTGTCACCCTCCAGCGGCTCTTCCCGCTGTTGGAAGCGGCACGCATCCCCGCTGCCGTGGCGACTGCCGAATCCCTCTGCACCCAGCTGACGAAACAGGGCTATGCTTGCCAGCGCGTGGAGACCAAGAAGAAGCGTTTCCTCGTGAAGTTGAAGAATCAGGTGCGGGTGGAATTCTGTTCGCTGGTCATCAACGGGCGGAAATACGTCTCATCCTGTGTGGAAGGGGGCGATTATGCCACGACACACGCCCACGCCCTTAATTTCCAGTCGGAAGGCGTACAGGTGTTAAGCTATGTGGACTTCCTCAAATCCCTGCATTCGGAGCCTGTCGCATGATGCTTGCTTGGTGGCATTTGTTGTTGAGCTTCGGCCAGATTGGCCTCTTCGCGCTGGGCGGCGGCAATTCCATGCTCAAGCTCATCGAAGATGAATGTGTCAATCATCGCCAGTGGGTGACGCTGGAGGAATACTCCGAAATGGTCGGTGTGTCCTATCTCTTCCCCGGCCTCACCGTGGTGAAGCTGGCG
>VGDC01000097.1 GCA_016869895.1 Alphaproteobacteria bacterium | reverse complement strand
AACAGAACATCGTGCTGGCGCAACAGGGCTATCCCTATTTCTCGCTGAATTTCACCCCGCAGGGGGAAGAAGCGCTCATCTGGGCGATCACCCGTCAGGAAAGCCTGTTCAATGCCGAAGCGGAAAGCTCCGCCGGCGCAAAAGGGCTGATGCAGCTGCTGCCCTCCACCGCCAAGGAAGTCGCCCGCAAGAACGACCTGCCCTTCACCCCCTCGACTCTCAGTGACGGCGCGGCGAATGTGCGGCTGGGCGATGCCTATATCAACCAACTCGTCCGCCAGTTCGACGGGTCGTATATCCTCGCCATCGCGTCCTACAACGCCGGACAAGGCCGCGCCCGCCAGTGGCAGAAGACTTACGGGGATATCGGGCGCACGCCAGAAGCGGCGGTGGATTGGATAGAGGGCATCCCCTTCAGCGAAACGCGGAACTATGTGCAGCGCGTGTTGGAGAACCTGCAGGTCTATCGCACCTTGCAGCCGAAGGGCAAAGGCAATGAAAGCGCCCAGCTGGAGAGGGATTTGCTACGCTAAACGATTATTTGTTGCGGCCGTCGCTGGGCTGCATCATCGGGCGCACATCCAGCAACGTATTATCCGCAGGCGAAGAAGAAAGCGCATTTGCACCGGGAGCGCTGACGCTTTCTGGTCGGCGGTAAGCCGAATCGTTATCGCCCTCGCCCGTATAGGTGAACTTGCCGTTTATCTCCTGATAACCGCCGTAATAATAGGAATTCCAGTTCTCTTCCTTGCGCATTTTGCCGCAGGCCGCAGAGACGAGCAACGCCCCCGCCAGCAGGCAGAACAGTGGCAACCTGTCCCACTGCTGAGCAGTGGCGGAAGCATTCCAGTTGTGGGCATATTCAGGATGCATGCGCGTCCTATCTTCGCGGTGTGTTTTCGACATAAGTCTAACATACAACAACATAGCAGTAAAACAACTCTCTTTAGAACCCTTTCTGCGTCCGGTTTGTCTTGTCTCACAGGATTAATCGTGCAATAGTCCTGCCATGCTCTGGAAATTGTTACATACTGCTGCGCTTTTCCTTCTGCTTTTCGCCGTGTGGTGCCTGCTCTCCGGCGTGTTCACGCCGCTGTTTTTCAGCCTTGGCGCCATCTGCTGCCTCTTCGCCACGTTCATCGTGCTGCGCATGGAGGTCTTCGATAATGAAAGCCATCCTTTCCAGCTGATCTACCTCGGCCCGATGTATTGGATGTGGCTGGCGAAGGAGATGGTCGTCTCGGGCCTACGGGTCACGCGCATCATCTGGCGGCTGGAGCCGAACCTGACACCCGGATTCGCATGGATTCGCACGGAGCTGAAATCCGACCTCGGCCTGACCATCTTCGCCAATTCGCTGACGCTCACCCCCGGCACGGTCTGTGTCGACCTCAAAAAAGGCCGCGCCTATATCCACGCATTGGAGGAATCTAGCCTTAAAAGCATCGAAATGGGAGAAATCGAGCGTCGCGTGGAGCGCATCACCTCCTTCGCCACGAAGCGCGGTGCGAATAAACCTCTGGTGGAGAAAAAGAACCCATGATCTTCACCCTCGCCATCATCGCCATCCTGCTCAGCATGGGTATGACGCTCTTCCGCATCTTCCGCGGTACCACCCCATATGACCGTATCCTTGCGGGCAATATCTTCGGCAGCCTGACGATGCTCACCATCTGCCTGCTGGCGGGGCTGCATGATTCGCCCATCTTCATCGACATGGCGCTGCTTTACGCGCTCATCAACTTCATCGCCACCATCGGCCTGCTGCGTTATTTCGCCTACGGAAGCCTGCACCATGACGAATGAGATCATCGGATATATCGGCGATGCGCTGATTCTGGCGGGTGCGTTCTTTGTGTTCACGGGTGCGATGGGACTGGTGCGTTTCCCCGATTTCTTCACCCGCCTGCATGCCGCCGGCGTGGTCGATTCCCTCGGTCTGCCGCTGGTCATCCTAGGCCTTGCGCTTCATGCGGGATTCACCCTCACAGGCGGTAAACTGTTGCTGTTGCTGGGCTTCGTCCTGCTCATCAGCCCCACCGCCTGCCACGCCCTTGCCAAAGCCGCTTTCCTCGCGGCGGAAACGCGAGAATCGCAGCGCTCCAAACTGCTGAAACGCGATGTGCCCCGCGTCGATAAATCCGCCATCGGGGAGCAGGAGCGATGATTCACGACATCACGCTTTGGCTGCGGGAGACGGATTATGTCATCCTCGACTTCATCACCCTGTCGCTGGTGCTTCTCGCCGCGTTCATGACCGTGCGCATGCGCGACCTGCTGGCCTCGAGCATCATCTTCGGGGTGTTCTCGCTGCTCATGGCCATCGCCTATCTGCTGTTCGACGCACCGGATGTGGCCTTGACGGAAGCGGCAGTGGGCGCGGGCATCAGCACCATCCTGTTCATCGGCACGCTGAGTTTCACAGGACGTGTGCAGAAGCGCACGCATATCATGAAGCGCATCGCCGCCATGATCGCCACTGGGGTAGTGGTCGGCTCACTCATCATCTCCGCGCAGGACCTACCCGCATATGCGGATGGCGAAGCTCCCATCCACCAGCATGTCGCGCCGTATTATCTTGAGAATACGCAAGAAGACATCGGCATCCAGAATTTCGTCACCGCTATCCTCGCCAGCTATCGCGGATTCGACACGATGGGCGAAGTCGGCGTGATTTTCGTGGCGGGACTGGCCATCACCGCACTGCTCATGAACGTGCCGCTCACCCGCAAGACCGAGCCGCGCGCGCCCGTGGCTCCCAGTGTTCTGGCGGAAAAGCAGAGCACGACACCTGCACCCGCGAAGCCCCCCGCGAAAGCGCCCGCCAAGAAATCCGCTGCGCAGACCGCCGCGCAAAAAGCCGCGCGGAAGAAGACCGCCATCAGCAAGCGCACCCGAACCACACCCGCGAAGGGAGGCCGGAAATGAAGGATCATATCGTCCTGCGCGTGGTGGCGAAGTTCGTGCTGCCTTTCATCCTGCTTTTCGGGATGTATGTGCAGATGCATGGCGAAATCACGCCCGGCGGCGGTTTCCAGTCCGGCGTGGTCATCGCCTGCGCGTTCATCCTCTATGGCCTGATTTACGGCCTCCACGCAGCCCAACGCGTCTTCCCCCGCTGGCTCTGCCTTCGCCTCAGCGCGCTTGGGCTGTTGCTTTATGCCGGTGTCGGTGTCGCCACGCTGATGAACGGCGGTGAACTGCTGAACTATTCGGTTCTGGCCGATTCCCAGACGAGTGGCCAGCATCTGGGAATCTGGCTCATCGAGCTGGGCGTGTGCCTGACCGTGGCGAATGTGATGGTGCTCATCTATTATGGCTTCGCCAGCCATAAGATGCGGATACGGTAAGCCTTATGGAACTGATGACCCATTATCCCTACTGGATGGCCATCGTGCTGATGATGACGGGGTTTTACACCGTCATGGCGACGTCCAACCTCGTCAAGAAACTCATCGGCCTGTCGATGTTCCAGACCTCGGTGATGCTGTTCTACGTCTCTGCCAGTAAAGTGAAATTCGGCGTCGCTCCGGTGATGACAGAAGGGGCGACGGTCTATTCCAATCCCCTGCCCCATGTGTTGATGCTGACGGCTATCGTCGTCGGCCTCGCCACTCTGGCCGTCGGCCTCGCCATCGTGGTGCGCATCCGTGGAGCTTATGGCACGGTGGAGGAGGACGAAATCATCGCCCTCGACCGCGACCAGTCTTCTGGAGGGCGGAATGACGAGTGATTTCGCCGCATTGCCGATTTTCCTGCCGCTCTTGGCCGCGCCCATCTGCGTCATCCTATCGCGTTTCGGTAAGACCGCATGGGTCATCAGCATGATGGTCACCTGGGCGGTGGCTGCCATGTGCCTCTTCAGCTTCGCGGAAGTCTATGCATCGGGTGAGCCCCTGAAATACCACATGGGCGGATGGGCACCCCCCATCGGCATCGAGCTGCATATCGACCTGCTGGCAGCTTCCATGCTGGTGCTGGTCAGCAGCATCGCCGCCATCACCATGCCCTATTTCTTCCGCAGCGTGAACGACGAGATCGCCCGCGAGCAACAACCCTTCTTCTACGCCGCGTTCCTGATGTGCCTTGCGGGACTGCTCGGCATCATCTCGACGCATGATGCCTTCAACCTATACGTCTTCCTCGAAATATCCTCCCTCGCGTCCTATATGCTCATCGCCATGGGGCGCGACAGACGCGCGCTGGCCGCCGCCTTCCAATACCTGATGCTCGGCACCATCGGCGCGACGATGATCCTCATCGGCATCGGCTTCCTGTACCTCACCACCGGCACGCTGAACATGAGCGACATCGCCACGCGGATAGACGTGCTCGCGCCGAACCGCGCCATCATCGCCGCTTTCGCCTTCTTCGCCATCGGTCTGGTCATGAAAGTGGCGTTGTTCCCGCTGCATGTCTGGCTACCGAACGCCTATGCCTATGCGCCTTCCGCTGTGTCGCCCTTCCTTGCAGCCGTGGGCACGAAAGTGGCGCTATACGCCGTGTTGCGCATCACCTATTCGGTCTTCGGGCATGAATTCTCCTTCGGCGGCATGCATTTGTCGCTCATCTTCACCGCGCTGGCCGTACCCGCCATCCTCATCGGGTCAGTGGTCGCCATTTTTGAGACGAACCTGAAGCGCATGCTGGCTTTCTCCTCCGTCGCGCAGGTGGGATACATCACGCTGGGTATCGGCCTCGCCTCACAGACTGGCCTTTCCGCCAGCCTGCTCCAGATTTTCAACCACGCCATGACCAAAAGCGCGCTTTTCCTTGCGCTGGGGGCGATGACCCTGCGCCTTGGCAGCAATGTCACCGTGCATAATATCCGCGGCCTCGGCAAGCGCATGCCGCTCACCGCCTTCGCCTTTGTGTTGGCTGGGTTGGGGCTCATCGGCATGCCTTTCACGGGCGGTTTCGTCTCGAAGTGGTATCTCATGAAAGCCACGTTGGACGGCGGATGGTGGCTGCTGACCATCCTCATCGCCATCAGCTCCATCTTCGCGGTGATTTACATCTGGCGCGTGGTGGAAGCGATGTATTTCGGCAGGTTATCCGCGCAAAGCGAGACGATACGCGAAGCCCCGCCATCGATGCTGGTGCCCATCTGGCTGCTGACCTTCTGCGTCATCCTGCTGGGTTTCTTCGGCAATGAAGCGGTGGAGATTTCCCAGCGCATCGCCGATCAGCTGATGCCCTCGCCCTCCCTGCCTGATCCGTTCAGCTTCGACCCACCCATTCTCAATGGGGAGATGCCATGATTCTCTCCGATGGATATTCCGCGAATGCGGTTCTGCTTTTCATGGCCGTGGCGTTGCCGTTCATCGGCGGTGTGCTGCTGCCATTCTTCCACCGCCATGCCGAGCTGCGCGACGCCATCTCCATCACCGTCTCGCTGGCATTATGCGTGCTGGTTTCGCAACTGGTGGATGTCTATGTGGATGGCGGTAGGCCGAAACTCGCGCTGTGGGAGTTGTTCCCCGGATTCTCCCTCGTGCTGTCGCTTCGCCCTCTTGGCGTGCTTTTCGCTGCCACCGCCGCATTCCTCTGGGTCGCCACGACGTTCTACGCCATCGGCTACATGCGCAAGAACAAGGAAAAAGGGCAGACGCGCTTCTTCACCTGCTTCGCGCTGTCCATCGCCATGACCATGGGCATCGCCCTATCCGACAACCTCTTCACCCTGTTCATCTTCTATGAGATGCTGACGCTGCTCACCTATCCCTTGGTGGTGCACCACGGTGATAAGAGCGCGATGCATGGCGCGCGCAAATACCTGCTGACGCTGCTCGGCACCTCCCTCGGATTGCTCCTGCCAGCCATTCTGGTGGTGCAGCATGTCACAGGCACACTGGATTTCGCGCGCGGCGGCATCCTTTCCGATACGCTGACGCCCGTGCAGACGGGGCTTCTGCTGGCGATGTTCGCCTTCGGCATCGGTAAAGCGGCGCTGATGCCCGTACACCGCTGGTTGCCTGCCGCCATGGTCGCGCCCACGCCCGTCTCCGCGCTGCTGCATGCGGTAGCGGTGGTGAAGGCGGGGGTCTTCTCCATCGGCATGGTCATCATCTATATCTTCGGATATGACATGCTCCGCATCCAGACCGAGCAGGACTGGATGGCGGGTACATGGCTGAAATACGCCGCCGCCTTCACCATCATCGTCGCATCTCTCACCGCCTTGCGGCTGGACAATCTGAAACAGCGACTGGCTTATTCCACGGTGTCGCAGCTGTCCTATGTCATCCTTGGTGCGGCGTTGCTCGCCCCGCTCTCCATCGCGGGGGCGATGCTGCATATCGTCGCCCATGCCTTCGGGAAAATCACCCTCTTCTTCGCCGCCGGAGCGATTTACACCGCTTCGAAGAAGAAATTCGTCAGCGAGCTGGACGGCATCGGCAAAGCCATGCCGTGGACGATGCTGGCCTTCACCATCGGTGCGTTGTCCATCATCGGCATTCCGCCCGCCATCGGCTTCATCAGTAAGTGGTATATCCTACTCGGCGCCATGCATGCGAAGGATTATGTCGTGCTGGCGGTCATCATCGCCAGCAGCCTGCTGAACGCGGCGTACCTGCTGCCCATCATCCATCGCGCCTTCTTCCGAGAGCCGAAGGAGGCCATCATCCACGGGGAAGCCCCGAAGCCCATGGTCGTCGCCATGATGGTGACGGCGGGCATGACCATTCTGCTTTTCTTCTTCGCGCGTGACATCCTGTCCATCGCGGCGGAAAGCCTCAGCGCATGGGAGCCTTTGCACCTGCCATGACCCAGAATCGCTTCACCCTCGGAAAACCTTTATGGGTACTGCTCTTCATCACCGCGCTCTGCGCGATGGTGGTGCAGCTGTTTATCCCGTCCAAAAGTTATTTCGTGTTCGATAGCGTGCCTGCCTTTTTCGCGCTGGTGGGCATCGCCGTGCCTTTCCTGCTGGTGGTCGTTTCGCGCATCGCGGGGTTCATCCTCCGCCGCGACCCTGATTTCTGGCGT
>VGDC01000096.1 GCA_016869895.1 Alphaproteobacteria bacterium | reverse complement strand
TCGGCGTCAAATCCACCTCCAGCGAGACCTTGCCGCTGTTCTCCCCCGCGCCGCCTTCCACACCGAGGTAAGCTTTATCGGTGATGTGCTTGCCCACGCCGACGGTCATGTCCTCGCCATTGTCGCCGCTGCCGCCGATGGTGAGGTCGTCGATGCCGATGGTGTCTTTCAGCTTGCTGAAAATGCCGATGCCGCCGCCTTTTCCGCTTAAGGAGCGCAGCATCTGCGCCAGTTCGATGGCCTGGAAAGGTGAGATGTTATTCAGGTTCTTGCCGAACATGACGCGGGAGAGGATTTCATCCTGCGGGAGGGAGGGGATGGAAGAGAAGGTGATGACGGGTTCGGTCGCCGATCCGCGGATGGTGGCGATGGCGGTGGCGTCCCCGGCGGGTGCTTCCGCTTCGATGTTGAGCAGCGGGGAGGTGATGAACTCGCGGCGGAGCGTCGCCTCACCGCGGGTGATGGTGAAGCTGCGCCCCACGAATTCCCAACGGCCACGAAGGGTCTCCAGCTTTCCGCCGATGACGGGTTGCATGGCGGTTCCGGAGACAAAGATATTCGTTTTCAATTCCGCATCCAGCCCGAAGCCTTCGATGAATATCTGATTATCGGCTTTGATGCGGAGTTTCAGGGCGAGGTTATCGGAGAAATCCGTCTGCGGCGCGCCTTTGCCCAGCGGGTCTTCCGGCTTGGGGGGATCGGGCACGATGGGGTCTTCAAGCGATGCGACTTCCTTCACGGGGATTTCGGGGATGCTGCTCTGCGCGCCTTCTCCCGCCACGGAAAGCCGCGCGCGGAGGATGTCCAACTCGCCGCTGAACAGCGAGGACGCGCTATTACCCTTTAATGTCAAATCGCCGTTCAGCGTAGCGTTAGCGTTCTGGTGGCGCATCAGCGTCGCTTCGCGGATGGAGACTTTGACATCCACAGGCATTTCGGGTGTGAGTTCGGCGAAACCGCCGAAAGTGATGCGGCCTTTATCGCCATCGGTCGCGCTGCCCTCGGTGATGGTGAGGCGGTCATTCGACGCATTGGCGATGAGGGTGAGATCCTTTAAGACCGTGCCCGTCGCCAGCACTTCGATATGGCCGGAATGGAGGTCTATCTTGCCGTAGGTTTCCAGATCGTCCAAACGGCCTTTGGCGGAAAGGTCGGCGATGAGATGGCCGTTGCCGTAAATGCCATCGGGCAGGAAAAGCGGCAGGAAGGGCGCAAGGATGAGGTCTGCCTTCAAGGAGGCTTCCAGCGTTTCACCGGGGGCGATGTCGTATTTCCCCGGAACGAGCGAGAGGGTGAAGGGCATCGAAACGCTGCCATCCAGCTTGGATTCGCCGCCTTCGGCAGAACCGTTCAGCGTGGCGGCCAAACGCCCATCGGCGATTCTGCCAGCCAGCTTCGCATCCACCGGATTGGTGCGGAAGCCTTTGGCGGCGTGGGGATAGTTCTGGTTCAGGTCATTCGCGGTGATGGAGAATTCCGCCACGGGAGCTGCTGCCGCCCCTTGCAGATTGAAGGCGATGTCCAGCGTGCCGCTGGTCTGTGCAAGGGAATCCACCGGAAGGGCGGAGAAGGGCAAATCCTTAGCATTCAGCGCGGCATTGACGTTTTCTTTGCCCAGTGTGGCTTCGGCGGTGATGGGAGTATTCCCGTCCAGTCGCAGTTCGGTTTTCGAAAAGCGGATGTTATCGCCTTTCATCTCCAGTGTGCTCGGCGCGGCGAGTGCCAGCAGGTGCTTGTCCCACTTCACATCCAGCGCATTGAGCGTGACCTTGATGGCTTCGCCCAAGGCTAGTGCAAGTTCGCTGTCGAGGTCGTAATCCCCTGCAATCTGTTTTGCATCGGCGGTGATGGTGAGGTTCGCAGTAGTGCCTTTGGCAGTAACAGAAAGGCTTTCCACCGCTACCGGAGATGCCAGTTTCGCCACGTCCAGCTTGGCATCCATGGTCATATCGCCTTTGGCGGGAATGGACACATCGGCTTTGGCTTTCAGGTTCTCGGCAGCAAGCGAATCCAGCGTGAATGCGCCGGAATCAAGGGTGAGGGCGATTTTCTGGGTTTTGTTCGGTGCGCTGAGGTTGACGGTGAGCGCGCCTTTTTCGGCGGTCAACGCAGGCAATGTCAGCCCCAGTTTGCCGAGCGGTTCAAGGGAGCGGATGAAGCCGGATAGTTTGCCGGATGCCAGAGCGGTCTCGGTATTGAATTTCACGTTGCCTTTGAGGGAAAGCGTGTCTCCGCCGGTGAGGATGATGGGCGAGAGATTCACGTCACTGTCTTTGAGTGCATAGCCCGTGGATAGGTTCAGGCCGCTGGTGTTCACCTCGGCTTTGCCGCTGCCATTCACGCGGTGGCGCGCTTTCAGGCTGACCGTGTCGGGGATGGTGAAGGAGGCGGTTTCAATGGGTGACACGCGCACATCGGCGATGATTTGCTCGGCATCCGGCGCGGTCGCTTGCCCCAAGAATTTGCCCTCACCATTCAGGTGCTTGCCCTTGATGGCGAATGCCACGTCCGTTCCCGCCAGTTCTGCGGTGATGGCGAGGGGCAGGGCGAGAATCTGCCGTGCTTCCTCCGGCAATTCGGCTTGCAGCTCTTGCAGGGTGATTTCGGCATTGGCCTGCGGCGTGCCCCACAGCTCTGTGCCTTTGGCGACCAAATGCGCTTTGATGCGCTGTGCGGGATTCTCTGTGGCGTTTAAGGGGAGATAAACATCTACATCGCCATCCAGTTCGGCTGCACCAGAGGCGATGTCAAAGCTTGCGGTCGATTCCAGCGTGGAGGCGCCGGCCTTCACGGCGAGTTGCTCGAATGTCCACGCCTCTTCATCGCCGCTGCCTTTGACGGCGAGAGAAACGGGCAGGTCTTGAATGCTTTCGCCGCTAGTGAGGCGCGCATTCAAGCCCGCATCCAGCACAAAGGGGGCGGCAGTGTCGCGAATGGCGGCAGAGGCGGTGACGGCGACATCGGCAAGGGTCGTGCCTTCGGCTGGGGTGTAGCGGGCGGTTTCGGCGTTCAGCGAAAGGGCAGCGTTGTCGCCATCATTGGTGACGCTGCCTTTAAGCGTCAATGGCGCGGTGAAACCCGCTAGATAGCTGCTGATTTCCGGCGTGGGTATTGTAATGGTGAATGCGTTTCCCTTGCCTTGCAGCGACAAGAACGGGCGTTCGCCCGCGTCAATCGCGCCTTCAAGGTTCACGCCTTGTGAGTTCAATCCGGCAGCGACGGTGATGTGGCTGAAGGTGGGCTGGAAGCCGAGGCTGTTGCCAAGGATGCCGCCTTCCTGCTCACGCCATTGGAGGATGACATTGGGGGATTCGGGCGTGCCAGAAACACCCAGGCTGGCGGTGGCAAAGACGCCCTCTTTGCTTTCCATGCGGATTTCTGCGTTGAAGGGCAGGCTCGCCATTTCCACTTCGCCCGTGATGCTGACGAGGGTGGGCAGGCCTTCCATGCCAAGCTGCGCTTCCAGATGCGGGATGCTGAGTGTGCCGATGCGCACGGGTGGGATTTGCAGGCCTGCGAGCGTCTGCGGCAGGTCTTTGAGGGTTTGCAGGGTGCTGGCGATTTGCTCCTGCAAGGGCAGTTCGGGCGAGTCCCCCAGCGGCAGCGGCGTGCGGGAGAGGATGACTTTCTCTGCGCTCAATGTCTCTGACATGAACGCGCCGCCTGTCAGCGCGAATGGCGACCAGAGCAGACGCAGCTCGTGGATTTCCAGCCAGACGCCCTCCGCATCGGAAAGGGTGAGCCGTGCGATGCGGAGGTCAGCCAGCGTATCGACAATGATGCCTTCCGTGTGGAGCTGCATATTGGCGGGGAAATAGGGCGTGGCATAGGGGAGCGCGGTGTTCACGAGGAATTGCCCGCCGCTGCGCGTGCCCACCAGCCAGCCAGCGAAAGCCACCACCGATAGGATGAGTATCAGCAGCACAATGACGATTCTTTTGAGCCATTTCTTCATCAGAATGCCTGCCCGAAACTGAGATAGAACTGGTAGCTATCGTCCACACCGTCGCGTTTATCCAGCGGCACGGCGAAGTCGAAGCGGAACGGTCCGAAGCCCGAGAAATAGCGCAAGCCAAGACCCGCCGCCATGGAGACATCGCTGAATTCGGGGTAGATGGCGTTATAGACGTTACCCGCATCCACGAAAGGCACGACCCCGATGGTATCCGTCACGCGCAGGCGTAATTCGCCGGAGAATTCCGCCAGTGAACGGCCACCCTCCGGTTCCCCCGCGGCGGAAAGAGGGCCAAGGATTTGATAGGCATAGCCACGCACAGAGCCGCCACCGCCCGCGAAAAAGCGTTCATCGGGCGGGATGTCGCCCTGCGCGCTGCCCATGATGCTGCCGAGCGTGGTTCTGAACGCCCAAGTGGGTTTGGCGGGGAGGTTTTTATGCTGGTGGTAGAACTTGGCCGTGCCTTGTGTCTTCATGAAGACGTTGCCGTTGCTGAGCGTTTCGATGAGCGGCTCGACATCCAGCCGCAGCACATGGCCTTTGGTGGGGTCAAGCGCGTTATCGCGGGTGGAATGCTCGATATAGGTCGGCACGGAGACGAGGGAATAGACCTCTTTCGAGATGCCGTCATCGACTTCCGAAAGGCTATAACCCACGCCCACACCCGCCAGCAGGTTCGGGGTGAGTTGCCGCTCGATGGTGCCCGAACCGCCGATTTTGTTCGAAGTATAGGCATCCGTATCGGAACGGGAGATATTGGCTTTGAGGATGAGTTTCTGATCATCCCGCATGAAGGCAGGGCGCTCGAAGGTCGCGCCCAGCTCCTGCAGGAAGGTGGAGATGGTCGATTCGATGGTGAGCTTCTCGCCTTCACCGAAGAAGTTGCGGTGCTCCCACGAAGGCTTGAAATCGAACCCTTCTTCGCTGGCATAGCCGATACCGGCTTTGATGGTGCGCTGGGCGCGTTCGCGCATGATGAGTTTCACGGGCACGGTGCCGTCTTCATCGGGCGTTTCCGCCACGGTGATGTTTGCGCGTGCGAAGAGGTTCGATTGCAGCAGAGAAAGCTGGGTCGTATCTGTCGCTTTCGGGTTATAGCATTCCCCTTCTTTCCACGCGACCTTCCGCTCGACGAAAGCGGGTTTAACCTTCTCCAGACCCGTTATCTCCAGCTTGCCGAAACGGGCTTCTTCACCTGCGGTGACGTAATAAACCGCTTCGGCGAGTTTCTGAGTCGTATCCACGCGCAGCAAGGGTTTCACCTCGACGGAACGCAGGCAATTCGCGTCGAACACTTGCGTGCGCACCGTGCGACCGAGGGTTATCACCTCCTCGTAGCTGAGGGGAGTGGGAAGCTCGTATTTGATGTGTTCGGGGATTTTGAGCGATGGATTCTGATTGCTTGTCTCATCGGGCAGCACGCGCAGGGAAACGAGGGAATAGCGGGTACCCGCTTCGATGGCAAAGACCACTTTGATGGGAGTGGATTCCGCATCGACCGTCTTGCTCACCACCGCATCGTAATATCCGCCTGCCTGCAAGGCTTTGCGGAGTGTCTCCACATCCTTGCCCAGTCTGCGCTCCAGCAGATACAGCGAGGGGGGAGGGTTCTTCTTCTGCTGGATGGCATCGGTGTATTTGGGCAGGTCTTTATTCAGCTCCGAAGGAACGCCGCTGAAATCGACCTCATATTTCAAGCCTTCGGAAGACACTTCCGGCGCATCTACCTCATGGGCATATGCATCAGTGGGAATCGCGAGAAAGGCGGCAAGAATCGCCGCCCGCAGGGTGGTGAGTGCGGGTCTGCAGATGCGTCCGAACCCGTTCACTTTCGCTTATTCCTCGACCGGCAAGGGGCGGATGATGACTGAGCCGATGCGGTTTCCGCTCATCTGCACGACCTCAAGCTCCCAATGATCGACCACGACCTTATCGCCGAGTGACGGGATGTCGCGGAGCGTGTGCAACACCAGACCCGCCACCGTGCGGAAATCCGCATCATCCGGCAATTTCAGGGTGATGGCATCGGGAAGCTCTTCGATGTCCGTGCGCCCATCGACGATGTAAGAGCCGTCCTTCTGCTGGGTGACGTATTCCTCTTCGACCATATGCTCTTCGGGAATGTCTCCGGCGATGTCCTCCAGAATGTCCTGAAGCGTCACCAAACCTTCGAATGTGCCGAATTCATCGACGATGAAGGCCAGCTGCGCGCCGCGCTTCTTGAACGCTTCAAGCGCATCCAGAACGGTGGTGTTCTCGGCGATGCAGAGGGCGGGCTGTTGATAGGCCATGGGGTTGAAGGCCTCATCCTTTAGGAAGCCGTGCAGCAGGTCTTTCTTCTGGATGATATTGGTGGGATCGCCGCGGTCATCCTCGAACACGACAAGGCGTGAATAGGGAATTTGCAGCACCTTCTCCTTGATGGTGTCGATGCTGTCCTTCGTGTGGATGCCGAGCACCTCGGTGCGCGGAGTCATGATGGCCTTCACCGGGCGTTCCGCAAGGTTCAGCACGCTGCGTATCATCGTGCGTTCTGCGGGGTTGAAGGCATCGGTCAGCTCTTCTTTCGCCACCATGTCGGTGATTTCTTCCCCGTGTTCCTCTTCTGCGACACGGCCGCCAAGCAGGCTCAAAACCGCTTCGGCGGTGCGTTCGCGCAGCGGGCGGAGCGAAGTCAATACGCGGCGTTTATTGAAACGGGCGAACTGGTTGAACGCTTCGATGAGCACCGAGAAACCGATGGCGGCGTAGAGGTAGCCTTTCGGAATGGAGAAGCCCAGCCCCTCAGCGATGAGGCTGAAGCCGATCATCAACAGGAAACCGAGGCAGAGGATGATGACTGTGGGGTGCTTGTTGACGAAGCTCGTCAGCGGTTTGCTGGCGACAATCATGACACTCATGGCGACGACGACGGCAATCATCATCACGCTCAGATGTTCGACCATGCCCACGGCGGTGATGACCGAATCGATGGAGAAAACCGCATCCAGCACCACAATCTGTGCGACGACCGCCCAGAACTTCGCATAGACCTTGGGGCCTTTGTGATGCTTGCTCTGCACCCCTTCCAAGCGTTCATGAAGCTCCATCGTTGCCTTGAACAGCAGGAACAAGCCGCCCACCAGCAAAATCAAATCGCGCCCGGAGAAACTCTTGTCCAGCACGGAGAAAAGCGGATTCGTCAGCGTCACCATCCAC
>VGDC01000095.1 GCA_016869895.1 Alphaproteobacteria bacterium | reverse complement strand
ACCGTGAAGAGTTCTTGGGTTGGACCGCCGCCGGAAGTATCCGTCTCACGTTCGACGGAGATATCGAAATAGACGAGGTTCTGCGCGAAGGTCACGACCGCCTGCTGGTTGTTCATCGCGTGGATACGCGGGCTGGACAAGGTGCGCGTCGTGCCGAACTGCTGGGTGAGGTTCACGATGGCATCGAGGTTGTCATTGCCGGTCACACCGCCGATAAGAATCTGAGTCACGTCGCCGACAGTACCGCCTTCGACACCAGGGAAGGCGTAATCCGCGTCGATGGCGAATACTTCACCACGGAGCACCTGATTCCAGTTGATGCCGGAAGCGTATTGGTCATCAAGGTTCACTTCGACGATCTTCGCTTCGATGAGCACCTGCGCAGCGGTGGTCTCACGCAGTTCCTTCAGGTATTGCTCGATCTCCGCATGCTGGCGGCTCGTGCCCGCCACTGTAAGCGTGCCGCCCTGACGGTTGATATTGAAGAAGCCGTTGCCCAGGCTTTCCGTGGTCGTGCCGGTCTGCGCAGGCATGCCGGGGTCACCCAGCGATACTTCGCTTCTACCCAGCATCGGCACGCGCGCCAAGATGGAGGAGATAGCCGCATTCATGCTAGACCAGAAATCCGCGGAAGCTGCATAGGTGATCGCCGCGCTGGAGCCGGAGTTCAATCCGCCACCACCACCGCCACCGCCGCCACCACCGCCGCCGCCACTTCCGCCGAGAACACTGGTGGTGATGTTCACGTCACTGGTGGACGAACGGTCGAAGCTCAAGAAATCGAGGGGATAGGTTTTCACATAGGCCGTGTCGCGCTCGATGCGCAATACTCCGCCTTTCATCTCATAACGAAGACCCGCCAATGCGGTGATGCGATCCACCACTTCATTGAACGGGCGGTTCTGGGCGCGGAAGACCACGCCGCCGATGATGCCCGCATCGACTTCGATATCGACATCCGCGAGGCGGGACAATTCGATGAACACATCCTTGAGCGGCACATCCTCGGTCACGAAGATGGAGACGAGCTTCGTCTCACCGATCGCGGGTGGGCGCGGCGTGGCGAGGATGGTGGACACATCGGGGATGGGCGCTTCCTTCAGCTCCACCTTGGTCGTGGCATCACCATCGAAATAAGGGGCGTATTTATTGTCTTTTTGCGCTTCCGCGCCACCCTTCGGGGCGGGCATGTTGCGGTAATCCTCGCGGTTCAGCTCCTGAGGACGGTCGATGAAATCATGTTTATTCTTGTCGAACCAGCTGCACCCGGAAGTGCTGAGCAGGACTGCCACGCAGAATGGAAGGGCTTTATGCGACAGTCTGCTTTTGATATTGGCCATCTTCATGTTCTCTTTTTCGCCGGGCGGCGTCTGGTTTACTTGAGGGTTCGACCTACTACAAATTGTGTGAACAAGATAGCTCACACCCAACATATATATTCTTTAACCGTGACTGGAAGAAGAATCAACTGAATTGTACGTTATTATGGGAAAAGCGCTTGTACTGTCCAGTAAAATAATACCTCGGCGGGGGTGAGCAACAGAAGCAAAAGCGAGGCCGCCAGCGCGGGGCCGAAGGGGAATCGCTCCCCCTTGCCGAAGAGCCGCCAGAACCCTGCCGTGATTACCCCCATCATGCCCGCATAGAACAAGAACGGCGGCCACGGCGAGACGGAGGCCATCCATATTCCCGACACCATCAGGAATTTCACATCGCCGAAGCCCAACATCTCGATGCCGCGCAGCTTGCTGTAGCCATAATACAGCCCCAGACCGATGACCGCGCCGACAGAGAACCCCGCCAGCACGGCGGTCGCGGGCGTACCGCTGATGACATGGAAGGCCACCCCCAGCAGCAGCATGGCGATCTGCACTTCATCGGGGATGATACGCCATTCGAAATCCACCACGATCATGATGAGCAGGCAGACGGTGAACAGCATCACCACCGCCGATTGGACGCTGATGCCGAAGACGCAATAAACCGCGAGGAACAACGCGGCTTGCGCGACTTCCGTTACAGGATAGCGCGCACTGACGGAGGCCTCGCAATAGCGGCATTTGCCGCGCTGGAACAGCCACGAGAAGACGGGGACGAGCGCGGCGACACCAAGGAAGGTCTTGCAGCTGGGGCAGCGGGAACGCCCCCCACCGATGGGTTCGTCGAGCGGCAGGCGATAGCTCGCCAGCGTGACGAAACTGCCGAACACCAGCCCTGTGATGATGACCAGCGCGATGATGAACGCCTCCGGCACGCCTTCCATGGTTTCCGCTCCTCCGCGTGATAATGGACACAGTTATAGCGATTGGCCCGAAAATAGGAAGCGAAAGCGGATGAAATCCGTAAATTTCGGTTGCTTACGGGGTATTTTCATGGCATCAACGGGGAATTGCTATATATTGTAGCAGCAAAGACGCTCCTTAATAGATATGGATGGATGGGCATGCCCACCCCAAACGAACAGACAGCAGAAGGCTCCTCTGCCGCGCAGGTCGTCGCCATCGCCAGCGACCATGCGGGTGTGCAGCTGAAAGAAGCCCTGAAAACCGTCATCCGCGATGCGGGGCTGGTCGCGCTCGACCTCGGCACGAACGGTGACAACTCTGTCGATTACCCCGATTTCGCCGATGCCGTGGCCGATGCGATGAAAAGCGGCAAAGCCGCACGCGGCGTGGTCATCTGCGGTTCGGGCATCGGCATCAGCATCGCCGCCAACCGCCACCGCCACATCCGCGCCGCCCTTGTCTCCGATGGTCTGGCAGCCAGACTCGCTCGCCAGCATAACGACGCGAATGTGCTTGCCCTCGGCGCGCGCCTGACGGGTGAAGACACCGCGAAAGACGCGCTCAAGCAATTCCTCGCCACGCCTTATGAAGGCGGCCGCCACCAGAAACGCATAGATAAGATGTCCTAACGAAAGGCACGTGCACATATATGATGACTGTGAAGAGCTACATCGCCCCCAGCGGCATCCAAGGCAACGGGCTTTATGCGGGAGAGCCCATCAAGAAAGGGCAGGTCATCTGGAAATACGTTCCGCCCTTCGACATCGAAATCACGATGGAAGAAGTGAAGAAACTGCCCCAGATTGCGCAAGAATATATCGAGCGTTATGGCTATGACCACCACGACAAGCCCGGCGTGTTGATTCTGGATGGCGACTCCGGCCGCTATATGAACCACAGCTTCACGCCGAACACCGATTTCAAAGTGCCTGAACTGGGCATCGCGCTGGTGGACATCGCCGAGGGCGAGGAACTGACCTGCAATTACTCGGATTTCAAAAGCGAAACCGAATTCAAAGAAGTCTGATAGAGATAGATTGAGAGAGACCCATGACTGTGCCACAAGCCAAGCCCGCCATCCGCAGCAACACCTTCTTCACCGCTTCATTGGCGGATGCCGACCCGGCCATCAAAGGCGCAGTCGACCGCGAGCTGAATCGTCAGCAGACGCAGATTGAGTTGATCGCGTCCGAGAACATCGTCAGCCGCGCGGTGCTGGAAGCGCAAGGCTCTGTCTTCACCAATAAATACGCCGAAGGTTACCCCGGTAAGCGTTACTATGGTGGCTGCGAATTCGCCGATGAAGCCGAACAGCTCGCCATCGACCGCGCGAAAGAAATCTACGGCACGAAATTCGCCAACGTCCAGCCGAACTCCGGCTCACAGGCGAATCAGGGCGTGTTCACCGCGCTGTTGCAGCCGGGCGACACCATCCTCGGTCAGGCGCTTTCCGCAGGCGGTCATTTGACCCACGGCGCGAGCGTCAACCAATCCGGCAAATGGTTCAACGCCATCACCTACGGCGTGCGCGAAGACAACCACCTGCTTGATTACGATGCCATCGAGAAACTCGCGCTGGAACATAAACCAAAGCTCATCATCGCTGGATTCTCCGCCTACCCCCGCGTGGTGGACTGGGCGCGCTTCCGCCAAATCGCCGATAAAGTCGGTGCATATCTCATGGTCGATATGGCGCATGTCGCCGGTCTCGTGGCGGCGGGTTCTTATCCCTCACCCTTCCCCCACGCCCATGTCGTCACCACCACCACCCACAAGACGCTTCGTGGCCCGCGCGGGGGGATGATCCTGTCCAGCGTGCCGGAGCTCGTCGTCGGCAAGACCGCGCAAGGCAAAGACCAGACGCTGGAAATGGCCATCAACTCCGCCATCTTCCCCGGCATTCAGGGTGGCCCGCTCGTGCATGTCATGGCCGCGAAAGCCGTGGCTTTCGGCGAAGCTTTGACCCCTGAGTTCAAAGCCTATGGCCATGCCATCGTCGAGAACGCCCGCGCACTGGCGAAAGTGCTGGTGGAACGCGGTGCGGCCATCGTCTCCGGTGGCACAGACAACCACATCGTGCTGGTTGACCTGCGCCCCAAGAACGTCACCGGCAAAGCCGCCGAGCACTCCTTGGAGAACGCTGGCCTGACCTGCAATAAGAATGCGATTCCCTTCGACCCCGCTTCCCCCTTCGTCACCTCCGGCGTGCGCCTCGGCACACCGGCTGGCACGACCCGTGGTTTCGGCGTGAAGGAATTTGAAGAAATCGGCAATCTCATCGGCGATGTGCTGGATGGTCTTGCCGCCAACCCCGAAGACAACTCCAAAGTCGAAAAAGAAGTGCGCGCGAAAGTGAAAGCACTCTGCGACGCCTTCCCCATCTATTCGTAACAACGAGAGATTAAAGCCATGCGCTGCCCGTTCTGTGGACATTCCGATACCCAAGTGAAAGATTCGCGCCCCAGCGAGGATGGCCTGACCATCCGCCGCCGCCGCTTCTGCCCGGAATGCAATTCCCGCTTCACCACCTTCGAGCGCGTCCACCTGCGCGAATTGACGGTGCTGAAGAAGAACGGCGAACGCCGCGTCTTCGACCGCGAGAAAATCGCCAAATCCATCCAGATGGCCATGCGCAAGCGCCCTATCGATGCGGATGTGGTCGAGCAGGTGATTTCAAAAATCGTGCGCGAGCTGGAAAGTCAGGGCGAGGGCGAAATCCCCTCCACCCTCATCGGCGAGATGGTGATGGACGGGTTGAAAGAGCTGGATAAAGTCGCCTATATCCGCTTCGCCTCGGTCTATAAGAATTTTACCGATGCCAAGGATTTCGAGGATTTCGTCGATAGCCTTGAGAAAATCACCAAAAAGAAGAAGTGACACACATGTCCGATATAGCCTTCATGCGCCATGCTTTGTCGCTGGCCGCGCAGGGGCTGGGCAGGACATGGCCTAACCCCACGGTGGGTTGCGTCATCGTGAAGAACGGGCAAGTGTTGGCCGCAGCGCGCACCGCCGATGGTGGCCGCCCGCATGCGGAAACCCAAGCCCTGAGCGGTATCGACGCGAAAGGCGCAACGGCCTATGTGACGCTCGAACCCTGCGCCCATGTCAGCCTCACCCCCGCTTGCGCCTTCGAACTCGCCAAAGCGGGCATTTCCCGCGTGGTCATCGCCTGCCCCGACCCCGATTCCCGCACGGCGGGCAAGGGTGTCGACATCCTCAAATCCGCAGGCATCGAAGTCGTCGAGAACGTCTGCCTTGAAGAAGCGCAAGCGCTCAACGCCGGATTCTTCCGCCGCGTGGAGACAGGCCTGCCCCTCCTCGCCATCAAGACCGCCACTTCGCTGGATGGCTTCATCGCTGACGCCGAAGGCCGCAGCCAATGGATCACCGGTGAGGCCGCCCGCCACCATGGGCATATGCTCCGCGCCCAGCATGATGCCATCATTACGGGCATCGGCACGGTGCTGGCTGACGACCCCGCCCTCACCTGCCGTGTCAAAGGGTTGGAAAAATACTCCCCCGTGCGCGTCGTGTTCGATAATGGCCTGCGCCTGTCGCTGGAGAGCCAACTCGTCAAAACCGCGCAGCACATCCCCGTCTGGGTCGTGACTTCTTCCGAAGACAAAGCCAAAATCGCCAAACTGGAGAAGCTGGGCGTGGTGGTGAAGCATCTGCCCGCCCATGACGGCCATGTGGATGCGGAAGCGACGCTGCGCTGGCTGGCGAGCGAGGGCATCACCCGCGCGCTGGCGGAAGGCGGTGCGGCACTGAACACCCACCTTCTGCCCTATGCCCAGCGGATTTACTGGTTCCGTGCGCCTATCCTGCTTGGCGGCGGTAAAAGTGCCTTCGAGGGCACGCAACCCAGCCATGCGCCATCGGATTTGCCCCGCTTCGCGAAAGAGGCTACACTGGCGCTGGGCAAAGACACACTGGAAATATACGGAATTTAGCATGTTCACAGGCATCATCACCGACATCGGCACTGTGGTTGAGATAGAACAGCGCGGCGACACGCGCTTCGTCATCGCCACGGCTTTCGACGTGGACACCATCGACATCGGCGCATCCATCGCCTGTTCCGGCGCATGCATGACGGTGGTGGAAAAACGTCTCGGCCATTTCGCCATCGATGTCTCCGCCGAGAGCCTGTCGCGCACCACCTTGAAAGATTGGAAAATCGGCACGCCAGTGAACCTCGAACGCTCGCTAAGGGTGGGCGATGAGTTGGGCGGGCATTGGGTCACGGGACATGTGGACGGGCTGGGGCACATCGCCTCCCTGCACCAAGAAGGCGATTCTCTGCGTGTCGCCATCACCCTGCCGCAGGACTTGCTGGCTTATATGGCGGAAAAAGGCTCTGCCACGGTGGATGGCGTGTCCCTGACGGTCAATAGCGTCAGCCACAAGAACATCTACCTCAACCTCATACCCCATACCCAGCAGGTGACCACCCTTGGCCGCTTGCAGGTGGGCGATGCGGTGAACATCGAGGTGGACACCATCGCCCGCTATGTCAAACGCCTGTTGCCGCCCGTGCATCACACCCCTGCCATACCCGATGGCGGGCTGGACATCGCCTGACAAATGGGCTATGAACGGGGCGCAAACCTTAGCTTCGCATTAACAGGATTGACTGCAGATGAGCATTACCGAATTGCCACCAAGGCTCGCCACCACCGATGAGATCATCGAGGAAGCGCGCGCAGGGCGTATGTTCATCCTCGTGGACGACGAGAACCGCGAGAACGAAGGCGACCTCATCATACCCGGTGATATGTGCACCGCAGAAGCCGTGAACTTCATGGCGAAGCACGGGCGCGGCCTCATCTGCCTCGCCATGACCCGCGAGCGCATCAAGGAACTCGGCCTGCCGATGATGGCGCAGCAGAACACCACCCGCCACGAAACGGCCTTCACAGTGTCCATTGAAGCGCGCGAAGGCGTGACCACCGGCATCTC
>VGDC01000094.1 GCA_016869895.1 Alphaproteobacteria bacterium | reverse complement strand
GTCGAAGGGCAGAATACGGTGAAATATCTGGAAGTGCGGAAAGGTCAGGCGTGGCTCGTTCCCGCCAATCCCGCCTTCAAGGAAATGCGGCTCGACCCGGAAGGGGACGCGATGATCACCGGAGTGGTGATGCATTGTATTAAATCATTCCATTAGAAAGTAAGGCCATGGCTCAGTTAGATGTGCTTCGCGCAACCCTTCGTCGTCCCGAAAATATCAATCCGCATATCCATGAGGTGCTGCCCTTCGGCGTGGCGGAGATAGACCGCAAACTGCTCGGCGGCGGCCTCGCCTTCGGATGCGTCCATGAAGTGAGCGGCGCGAGCGCAGGCATGGCGGATGCCAATGCCGCGATGCTCTTCGTCGCCGCAGCACTAGGGCGCAGCAAAGGGAAAATCCTGTGGTGCGCTCCTGAACGTGACCTTTTCGCCCCCTCGCTGGAACAGGTGGGGTTGGATATGACGCGGGTGATATTCGTGGAAGCGGGGGATGAGAAGAAGGTGCTCGCCCGTATGGAAGAAGGATTGCGCCAAGGCGGGGTGACCGCCGTGGTAGGAGAGATCAGCAAGCTGACGATGAACGAATCTCGGCGGCTGCAACTGGCGGCGGAGCAGTCCGGGGCGATGGGGGTCGTCCTTCGCCGTCAGTGGAAATCCGGTGAAGCGGGGGCGGCATCGGAGCCGACCGTTTCACGTACGCGCTGGAGCGTATCGGCGGAACAGCAGCGGCGCGGGGAGATGCGCTGGCAGCTGGAACTGATGCGGTGCCGCGCGGGTCAGAACCACGTCTTTGAGGTGGAGGGCTGTGATGAGGAGGGACGTCTTGTGATGCCGACCATTTTGCCCTATCCGGTTGCTCCGCAGCACTACCTACAGGCGATGCAGTGAAGTTTTTCAGGTGTCCTGATGATTCAGCGGAAAGGCGATATGCACGATGAGGCCGGGGGCGTTATCGGAAAGCACGATCTTTCCGCCATGGTGCTGGACAATCGCTTTCACCATGCTGAGCCCCAAGCCATGGCCGGAAACGGTGCGGCTCGCTTCGGTGCGGTAGAAACGCTGGAAAACCGCTTCACGCTCGTCTTCCTGAATGCCTTCGCCTGTATCGGAAAGCGTCAGCAGCACGCGACAGTTTATCGTGTCTAGGTGTAACGTCACTTCCCCGCCTTCCGGGGTGAATTTGATGGCGTTATCTAGCAGGTTCACAACGGCTTGGAAAAGAAGGTCGCGGTCGCCGCTGATGGTGCAGGTGTTCAGCTGTGTATGCAGACGTAATTTCTTTTCTTCGGCGATGGGCTCGTAAAGCTCCACGACATCCCGCACGACCGCATTCAGCGCGACGGGCTGGAACTCCACCGAGGACTTTCCTGCCTCCAAGGTGGAGATGCGCAGGAGTGCATTGAACATGGAAAGCAGCATATCCGCCTCGCGCAAAAGCTTCTCGCTGATTTCGCTTTCGGGAAGGGATTCCAGATTGTTGCGAAGGCGGGTGAGCGGTGTGCGAAGGTCATGGGCGATGTTGTCGGACACTTGCCGGATGCCGTTCAGAAGCAGTTCGATGCGGTTGAACATCTCGTTCAGCACCACGCCAAGCTTGCTCAAATCGTCCCATTCGGTGGTGAGGGGAATGCGGCGCGAAAGGTCACCCGTGTGCATGATGTCGCTGGCCGTGAAGGAGATGGTGTTGATGAGGTCGACCACATATTTCCCCACGAAATAGCCCACGGCGGAGATGGCGAGCATCATGACGATGATGCCGATGCCCATGTAGGTGATGTTATCGCGCAAGGAATCGAGATTATCGGCTGTGCCATCGCTATGCGCCAGCACGATGAAATAGCCGACCATGCCGATGGTCAAGACCACCAGAACCGTGAAGAAGGATGCGAGGAAGAAACTGGAACTGCGATGGAAGCGGAGCGCGGCCATGTCAGCCCTCCGCCAGAATATAGCCCGCGCCGCGCACGGTCTGAATCAACGGATGGTCAAAGCCTTTATCGACCTTATTGCGCAACCGGCTGATGTGCACATCGATGACGTTCGTCTGCGGATCGAAATGGTATTCCCAGACCTTTTCGAGCAGCATGGTGCGCGTGACGACCTGTCCTTTATGGCGCATCAGATATTCCAGCAGGCGGAATTCCCGCGATTGCAGGGAAATCTCCTCGCCACCGCGCCAGACCTTGCGTGTGAGCAAGTCCATCACCAGATCACCCGCTTCCAACCGCGAAGTCGGCGGCGTGGCTTCTATGGATGTACGGCGGATGAGCGCTTCCAATCGCGCGAGCAATTCGGTGAAAGCGAAGGGTTTGACGAGGTAATCGTCTGCCCCCGCGCGCAGGCCGTTCACGCGGTCATCCACTTCGCCCAGCGCGGAGAGTACGAGGGTGGGCACGTTGTTCCCCGCCCCGCGGAGCGAGCGGATGATGGTTAAACCATCGGGCGGAGGAATCATCCTGTCCACCACGACCGCGTCATAGCTGCCGGTGGTGGCGAGATACAGGCCTTCTTTGCCGTTATCCGCACAATCGACCACATGGCCGCATTCCTTGAGCCCCTTGACGATGTAGCGTTGGAGCTCCGCAGAGTCTTCAATCACGAGGATGCGCATGTTTTATCCGTCAGATGAATCGTTTCATCAGGCGAAAATAGAGGGGATAAGGAAGGAAAGCGAGGAATTTCAACATCAGCGTGAATCGCTTCGGGAAATGGATTTCAAAGTCATCCCCCGCAAGTCCGTCTGCGATGTAGCGCGCCGCTTCATCCGGTTCCAAGATGCAGGGCATGGGGAAACGGTTCTTATCCGTCAGCGGAGTGCGCACGAAACCGGGGCTGATGAGGCGGATGTCGATTCCTCCCTGTCCATGTAATTCCGCTTTCAGGCTTTCGGCCAAATTGCGGATGGCGGCCTTTGTGGCACTATAGGGCTGGGCGTTTGGAAGACCGGCATAGCCTGCGACACTGCCACAGAGTGCGAATTGCCCTTTGCCTTGCTTCTTCAGAATGGGGATGACCGCGTTGATGACGCGGAACGCCCCCATCAGGTTGACATCCACCATCGCTGCCGTGGCGCGCATATCAAGGCTTTCCAACTCCATCGGCTCATAGAGCGCGGCAAGGAAGATGACGGAATCCACGAAACCTGCCGCCACTTCCTGTGCCGCCTCGCGCACGGCTTCATCGTCACGGACATCCAGAGGCAGTACTTTATGCGCCGTGCCGGGAAGCTCATATTTCAGCTGGGCGAGGGCGTCTTCCGAGCGCGATGACAGCGTCAGCCGTGCCCCTTCCTCGGCCAGTTGCATGGCCAACGCCGCGCCGATGCCGCTGCTTGCCCCGATGATCCAGATGTGCTTTCCGTAGTATTTCATGGCTGTTTCTGCATGAAGAGGATGAGTTCGGACACTTCCACCCCGAATTTCTTGATGGAGATGCGGTTGATGATGACTCCATCATTCATCTGCCACATCCAATCGTCCAGCGTCATTTCGATGCGTTTGTCGCCCACGGGGATTTCCATGACATAGCTCCAATTCACAGCATTACCGCTGATGCGGCCTTTCGCCGTGCCGACCACGTCGCCCGCGGTTCCGGTGAAAGTATGGTCGTCGACGCGGTGCAGCTTCCAAGTGCGGGTCTCGGCCTTGCCCTTCGCGCCCTCGTAATAGCGGAAGACTTCATCGAGCGTGCCGTGGTCGCCGTCCCACTTGCCGACGAGATCGGCGTCGAAGCGGCTGGTCACTCCGCCGCTGCGGCTCTGAATGATGCCCCATGCCTTGATTTTACCGTTGAAGAACTCGCGTATATCCATTTTCGGTTCAAGTTCCGCGTAGGTTTCGAGCTTCGGCGAGCTGCATCCGAGTATTGAACAGATAGCTCCCATGAGAATGCCTCCTTTGATGATTCGTTTGATTAATAGGCTGATAGACATGGTTTTTCCCATTCGAGGGTTCGGTCGCCCAGCAGAAGCAGCAGGGCGAGGGTTTTGATGATGCAGGGTAGGATGGTATAGGCGGCAGCCAACTGGGTGATGGATTCCGGGCTGTTTTCCTGTCCCGGAACATATCCCTGTATGGAGAGGAACGGCAGGGCGATGCCGCTGGCAAGCGCGAGGGATGCTTTGCCGATGAAGCCTGCGAAGCCGAAGAGCAGGGGCGTCTGCGCCTCATCGCCCGTGGAGCTGATGCGGTCTGCCAGCAGGGAAGGCGGCAGAGCCATTTCTCCGCCCAGCGCAAGGCCGGATGCGATGCAGACCAGCGCATAACCCACCATATCGCCCACACCGAGGCCAAACGCCCAGAGGAATGCCACGATGGAAAGCGCCATCGCCGATGCCCATGCGATGCGTTTGCCGCGATGCTTCTCCACCCATCTCCAGATGGGCATGCCCAGCGCGCCGGAGAAGAAATAGAGGGCGAGGAAAAGTCCTGTAAAGGCCTCAAGCTGCAAGCGGTCGCGGATGAAGAACAGCACCAGAACCACCGGAATCGCCGAGGCGAGCTGGCTGGTGAACCAGATGCCGAAGAAGCGGCGATGCTGCGTGAGGAGGGTGATGGAGAATGTTTTTTCGGCGAACGGGGAGGAGCGGGAATGGCGTTTCGCCCAGCTGCACCATGCCCAGCCCGCTAATGCCAAAAGCACACAGAAAATCATGCCGAAGAAGAGGAATGCGTCACGCTCCGGGAACTTCTGGCGCAGAATGGCGACGAGGGAAACCGCAACGATGACCCCCAGCAGCCCGAAGCCCTCCCGCCAAGCGGTGATGCGCGTGCGGGTGTGGTAGTCATCGCTCCATAATGCGCCGCCGGATTGGTAGAGGATCTGCACGAAGCTGAGCGCACTGGTGGAAAGCAGCATCATCACCACGAACCACAAGAGCGGGGACACGGCATTCGAAGGTGAGGAAAGTGACAAGAGGGAAACGGCCAGCGCGGCGAGTAACCCTACCATCGCCAGCCGAAGATTTCGCCCGTGCAGTTTGCGCGCCCAAAGGCCGAAAACGGGGTCTTGCACTGCGTCGAATAACCTTATGCAAAGCAGCGCCGTGCCGAGTGCGGCAAGGGAGACGCCCATTTCGCGGGCATAGAAATCCGGCATGAAGAGGTAAAGCGGCAGGCTACCGAAAGCCAGCGGAATCGCGAGCAAGCTGTAGAGCGACAACTGTCTGGCGTGGAGGCTATTCATTCCGCGATGCCTAGCAATTTCTTGCGCAAAGCCGGCTCGGTGGTCTTCGGGCTGAGCCAGATATTGAAGAAGGCATCCGTGAATGCGGGGTCATCGATGGTGGCAACCAATGCATCGTTTTTGTAGAAGATGGCAGAGCCGTTTTCCGCGCGGATGCCCGTCAGCGATTCACCCTTTTGCACATTCGGGAATGCCTTGCGCATCTCGGCTTGCCAGCGGGAGAGGGCGGCTTCGTCCTTTAAGCCTTGCTTGCGCATTTGGCGGATGGATTCATCGGCGATGTCTTCTCCGTCGAAGGCGCGGTGATAGGTCAGTTTCAGGGCGAAAGGAGCTTCGGCGGAGAATGTGCCGTTCGGGGCGAATAGCTCGGCGTCATAGATATGCATGAAGAGGTAATGGAATTGCCCTTTTCCCACCGTTTGTGCGGAAGGTACGCTTTGTTCCCACAAGGAAGCGGCGTTTGCGCTCAACGGAAGCAAACAGGCGCAGCACAGCGATAGGAGAACCAAGAGCTTCTTATGCATGTTCCAGTTCCATCTGCATCACATCGGTGCGACCCACCGCGAAGCTGGCCGCGCAACCTGCCAGATACATGCGCCAGAGGCGGCGGAATTTCTCGTCGAAACCCATCAAATCCAAGGCTTTCTCTTCCGCATCGAACTTCGCCAGCCAGAGGCGGAGGGTATGCGCATAATCCTTGCCGAAAGCGTAACGGTCGGTCATGCGCAAACCTGCGGCTTTGGCGCGTTGCTCGAAGCGTTCCCACGAAGGCAGCATGCCGCCGGGGAAAATGAACGTGCGGATCATATCGCCGCCGCTGCGGTATTTCTGGAAGTGCGATTCCTCGATGGTGATGGTCTGCACCAGTGCTTTGCCTTTCGGCTTCAGGCTGGCTGCGACCTTATGGAAATAGGTGTCCCAATAACGCTCGCCCACCGCCTCGAACATCTCGATGGAGACGATATTATCATAACGGCGGTTCTGGATGCGGTAATCCTCCAGCGCCACCTGCGCCTGCGAGGAGAACGGCTGCAAGCGGTCTTGGGCATAGCGCAGCTGTTCGCTGGAAAGCGTCAGCCCGCGTACCGCATGGTCGGATTTCGTTACCGCGCGTTCGGCGAAACCACCCCATCCGCAGCCGATTTCAAGGATTTCGGAAGGTTTATCTCCCAAACGTTCCAGCAAGCGGTCGTATTTCCGGTCCTGCGCTTTTTTGAGCGGCATTCCATCCGCATCGAAAATAGCGGCGGAATAGGTCATCGATTCATCGAGCCAGAGCTTGTAGAACGCATTGCCGAGGTCATAATGCGCGGAGATGTTCTTGCGGCTGCCGCGCATGGTGTTGCTGCGGAAGAGATAGGCGATGCGGCTGATGGCGCGGAAGAGCGGTGCGCCGTACACCACGTTGTCCATCGCCGCTTCGTTCATGAGCCCGAAGGTCACCAGCGCTTCCAGATTATCCGTATCCCACAGACCGTCGCGGTAAGTCTCCGCCAGTCCCACATCTCCGCGTAGGAACACTGCCCCCGCCACTTTCCAGTCATGGATGCGGATGTCCGCCATCGCACCTTCCTGATCGCCGGAGAAGAAATAGGTTTTCCCTTCCGGTGTCGTCAGCTTGATGCCGCCATAGTTGATGCTCTCCAAGGAACGGAGGATGTTTTTTTGCGCGAAGGAATCAGACAGCATGGGAAACCTTGTGGTTAGAGTATGCCTCCAACTTAACCCCTGCCTATTAACGTCAGGGTGGAGGGAGTATTACAAATTGTTAATCCTCGTGGGTATTCTGCGAAAGTCTTGTGCCCTTCTGCTTGGGCAGTGGGATATAGCGGATGCCTTTGGCGAAGAGTTTCAGGGCATGCGCGTGGATGAGCGCGATGACCTTGAGCGTGACGAACGGATGGGAGAAGAAATGCCGCCACATGTTGCTGCGGGTGAGGGGCGATAATGTGCCTGTCATGGACGTCAGCAGCTGTTTCTGGCCATCGGCGGCGTAATAGTCTATCCACACGCCGAAGCTCTTTTCGGGAAGATAGCGCACGCGGAAGTGATAGCTTCCTTCGCGCGGCAAGAAGGGGGAAACGTGGAAGAGTTTCTCCGCCACCAGCACGTCATCG
>VGDC01000093.1 GCA_016869895.1 Alphaproteobacteria bacterium | reverse complement strand
CATTATTAGCGAAATAGATACGTGCGAATTCTTCCGTGGCGACACTCTGGAAATCCTGACCTTGGAAAGCCGCATTCAGCGCTTTGACCAATTCAGTCTTTCCGGATGCCTCAGGACCGATGACCGCGATGCGGAGAACCTCTGCCATCACATATGGATGACTTGGCCGTACGCATCCAGCACGGATTCATGCATCATTTCCGAAAGGGTCGGATGCGGGAATACCGTGTGCATCAGTTCGGTCTCGGTGGTCTCCAAGGTGCGGGCGATGGTGTAGCCCTGAATCATCTCGGTGACTTCTGCGCCGACCATGTGGGCACCGAGCAGCGCGCCGGTCTTCGCGTCGAATACGGTTTTCACCAAACCTTCAGGCTCACCCAACGCGATTGCCTTGCCGTTGCCGATGAACTGGAAGCGGCCGACCTTCACTTCGAAACCAGCAGCTTTCGCGGCTTTCTCGGTGTAGCCGACGCTGGCGATCTGCGGGCGGGTGTAGGTGCAGCCCGGAATATTCTTCACATCCAGCGGGTGGGCGTGTTTACCTGCAATCTTCTCGATGCAGATGACGCCTTCGTGGCTGGCTTTGTGCGCAAGCCATGGCGGGCCTGCGACGTCACCGATGGCGTAAACGCCGGGTTCACCGGTTTCCGCCCATTCGTTGACGACGATGTGCGTCTTCTCGACTTTGACCTTCGTACCTTCGATGCCGAGGTTCTCGACGTTGCCGACGATGCCGACCGCGGAGATGACGCGGTCAACGGTGACTTCGAAGGTCTTGCCGTCTTTTTCCAGCGTCGCGGTGACGTTGTCTTTGCCCTTCTTGAGGGATTTGACGTTCGTCTTAGTGTGGATTTTCATGCCCTGCTTCTCAAAAGACTTATGGGCGAATTTGCTGATTTCTTCGTCTTCTACCGGCAGAATCTGATCCATCACTTCAACAAGCGTCACGTCCGAACCCATATTTAGATAGAAGCTGGCGAACTCGGTGCCGATGGCGCCGGAGCCGATGACGAGCAAGGATTTCGGCTGCGCCTCAGGCACGAGTGCGTGACGGTAATTCCAGACCAATTTGCCATCGGCTTCCAAACCGGGTAGCTCGCGTGCGCGCGCACCAGTGGCGAGGATGATGTGCTTCGCGGTGATTTCATGGGTGCGCTTACCATCCACGTCCACACCGACTTTACCTTTACCGGCGATTTTGCCGTTGCCGTTGATGACCGTCACTTTGTTCTTCTTCATCAGGCCGGTGACGCCTTTGGTCAGCTGGCTGGACACATCGCGGCTGCGGGACACGACTTTCTTGAAATCGAATTTGATGTCTTTTGCGGAGAAACCATAATCACCGAGGGTGTGGAGCAAGTGATTGATTTCCGAAGCGCGGAGCAATGCCTTGGTGGGGATGCAACCCCAGTTCAGGCAGATGCCACCCATCGCTTCACGCTCGACTACTGCGGTCTTGAAACCCAGCTGCGAAGCACGGATAGCGGTCACATAACCACCGGGGCCACCGCCGATGATGACGACGTCGAAGGAGAGTTGTTCAGTCATGACGGTAATCCTTATACGAGCAGCAAAGAGGGGGATTCAAGATAACGCTTCAGCGCGCTGAGGAATTCTGCGCCAACGGCACCGTCCACTACACGGTGGTCAACGGAAAGGGTCGCGTCCATCACTGTGGCGATTTCAAGTTTGCCGTGCTTGACGACAGGGCGCTGCTCCCCTGCCCCGACAGCCAGTATGCAAGCCTGCGGCGGGTTGATGATGGCGTTGAAATTCTTGATGCCGAACATGCCGAGGTTGGAGATGGAGAAACCACCGCCCTGATACTCATGCGGCTGAAGCTTGCCCTGACGCGCGCGACCCGCAAGGTCTTTCATCTCGTTGGAGATGGCGATGACCGATTTCTGGTCGGCATTCTGGACAATCGGGGTAATGAGACCGCCTTCGATAGCCACCGCAACGGAAACGTCCACATTGTTGTACTGATAGACTTTATCATCAATCCACGAAGCGTTGGACGCGGGGACTTTCTTCATGGCAAGGCCAACGGCCTTGATGATGAAATCGTTGACCGACAGTTTGAACGGCGGCTGCTCGCCCTTTGGCAGGCCAGCAGAAGCTTCGCTGTTCAGCTCCTTGCGGACTTCAAGGAGCTTGTCGAGGTTGATTTCCACGTTCAGGTAGAAATGCGGCACCCACTGTTTGGATTCGGTCAAGCGGCGCGCGATGACTTTGCGCATGCTGCTGACAGGCACTTCGAAATAATCGACAGGGTTGCGGGAGACACCGCGACCACCGGAACCGAATGCTCCACCGACACCGTTGGCTTTCGCCTCCTGAACATCCGCCACGAGGATACGCCCGTTAGGGCCCGTGCCGAAGACCTGCTTGAGGTCAATGCCTTCCTGATCGGCCACGCGGCGCGCAAGCGGGCTGGCGAAGATGTCGCCACTATTCTGCACACGCGAAGCAGCAGGAGCTTTCGCAGCAACGGATTGCGGCGGCAAGCTGAACGATGGTTTAGCCAATCCAGCAACTGGGGCTTGAGCGGCCGCGGGCGCTGCGGCGGCAGGAGCAGCATCACCTTTGGTTTCTTCCGTCTTAGTAGCTTCGGCTGCGGCAGCTTTTGGTTTGTAGCTGTCCAGTGCTTTCTTATCTTCGCCGTCTTCCAAGAGCAGTGCGATGACCTGATTCACTTTCACAGCTTCCGTGCCAGCCGCCACCAGAATCTTGCCGATGACCCCCTCATCCACCGCCTCTACTTCCATCGTCGCCTTGTCGGTTTCGATTTCGGCGATAACCTTGCCTGCAGTGATTTTATCACCTTCTTTGATGTTCCATTTCGCGAGGTTTCCCTCGGTCATGGTCGGCGAAAGGGCGGGCATGAGAATTTCGATAGGCATGGATTACTCCTGATATTTTTGTAGGCGGCGGGGAGTTATGCGGCTTTTTTATTGCGATAGCAGGCCTGACGCGCGGCTTCCACGATGTTCTCGACCTGCGGCAGAGCGAGCTTCTCAAGGTTAGCGGCATAAGGCAGCGGCACATCGACACCCGCAACGCGGATAGGCTGGCAGTCGAGATAATCGAACGCCTGCTCAACGACGACAGCAGCGATTTCCGCGCCGACGCCATATCCCGGCCAACCTTCCTCGACGGATACGATGCGGCTGGTTTTCTTAACAGACTTGACGATGGTATCCGTATCAAGCGGACGGATGGTGCGCAGGTCGATGACTTCCGCGCTGATGCCTTCTTTGGCAAGCTCTTCGGCTGCTTTCAAAGCATGACCGACCATGAGCGAGAAAGCGGTGATGGTGACGTCTTTGCCTTCACGCAGAACGGCAGCTTTACCGATTTCAACCAGCACGTCATCGCCTTCCGGCACATCGAAGCTCTGGCCGTAAAGCAGCTCGTTTTCGAGGAATACGACGGGGTTCTCATCGCGGATAGCGGCTTTCAGCAAGCCTTTCGCGGATGCGCCATCATAAGGGCAGATGACGATGAGGCCAGGCACATGGCCGTACCAGCTGGCGAAGCACTGCGAGTGCTGCGCGGCAACGCGGGAAGCAGCACCGTTGGGGCCACGGAACACCATGGGGCACGCGATCTGACCGCCGGACATGTAGCGGGTCTTCGCAGCGGAGTTGATGATGTGGTCGATCGCCTGCATAGCGAAGTTGAACGTCATGAACTCGACGATGGGGCGAAGACCCATCATGGCTGCGCCGACGCCGATTCCGCTGAATCCATATTCAGTGATTGGCGTGTCGATGACGCGGTCTGCGCCGAATTCCTGCAGCAAACCTTGGGTGACTTTATAAGCCCCCTGATATTCAGCGACTTCCTCGCCCATGACGAACACGTCAGGATCGCGGCGCATTTCTTCTGCCATGGCATCGCGCAGAGCTTCACGTAAGGTGACAGTAGCCATTTGTTTTCTCCCTTATGCCAAAACATCGGTGTAAAGTTCAGAAGCGTCGGGTTCCGGGCTCTCTTTCGAGAACTCAGCGGATTCGTTGACGATTTCCTTCACTTCATTCTCGACAGCTTTCAGGGCTTCTTCGTCATAATAGCCGGAGCCAAGCAGCTGCTTCTTCACGCCTTCGATGGGGTCTTTGTTCTCGCGGTATTCTTCGACCTCTTCACGGGTGCGGTATTTCGCAGGGTCGGACATGGAGTGACCACGATAGCGATACGTCTTCATCTCCAGCAGCGTCGGGCCTTCACCTGCGCGTGCGCGGGCGACGGCGCGCTCGCCAGCTTCACGTACGGCGTGCACGTCCATGCCGTTCACCTGTTCTGCAGCCATGCCGAAAGCGGCGCCACGCTTGTAGAACTCGGTCACGGCGGAAGAGCGCTTCACCGAAGTGCCCATCGCGTATTCATTGTTCTCAAGAATGAAGATGACGGGCAGTTTCCAGAGGGAAGCCATGTTGAATGCTTCGTAAACCTGACCTTGGTTCGCCGATCCATCGCCGAAATATGCGAGGGTGACGTTATCGGTCTTGCGATATTTCTGCGCGAAGGCGAGGCCTGCGCCGAGTGGAACCTGCGCGCCAACGATGCCGTGACCACCGTAGAAGTTCTTTTCGCGGGAGAACATGTGCATAGAGCCGCCCTTCCCTTTGGAGAAGCCATCGCGGCGACCCGTCAATTCCGCCATGATACCCTTGGCGTCCATACCGCAAGCCAGCATATGCCCGTGGTCACGATAGCTGGTGATATTGGCGTCGCCTTCTTTCAGGCAAGCCTGCATGCCCACGACAACCGCTTCCTGACCGATATAGAGGTGGCAGAAACCGCCGATAAGCCCCATACCATACAGCTGCCCCGCTTTTTCTTCAAAGCGGCGGATAAGCAGCATTTCACGGTAATATTGGAGGAGTTTTTCGGGATTATTCTTGTTGGATTCGGCAGGCACGGACTTGAGTGCACCCTTCGCTTTTTCAGCGGTTTTAGCCATTGTGTTCTCCCACGATGATCATTTTGAGAGCGCGACTTGCCGCGCGAAAGGGCGCTGCCGCCTCTTCTGTTGTGGGCGTAAGTATTAGCTATAAAAGGGGCTGTTTGCAAGGAAGAATTGAGCGTCCGCGGCTTAAAGTGCCGCAATGCAAAAATGCATGGATTCGAGGATAGCTAAGCGTTTAGCGGGGGGCTGTAAGCACCACCACTTCCCCCTTCTTTGCGGAGCCGAGGGTGCGGCGCGCTTCTTCATCCAGCAAATCCAAATCGAGGGAAGCGTTGCTCAGCAAATGCACGCGTTTTTCCAGCTCTGCGCGCTGCTGGGTCAGGCGCGTCAATTCGGCCTGACTGACCTCCAGATTACGCGACTGCTTGAAATACGCATAGATACCACGCTCGCCATTCAACGCGTGATAGGCGAAGTAGAAAACCGTGATGCTGAAAATGAAGGCGGTGATATAGCGTTTGCGAAGGTTAGCGTCCGGCAGCAAAAGCCGGAAGCGAGCACGCGTCTGAGAAAAACTGGTCTGTGTCAGATTCATCAATCAAAGCCTACATGGCAAATATTCATCATTCTTCAAATGCTATCGGGAATAATGCGTATTTGCAAAGGGTTTTCTTGCAACACTTCAGGAAAAATCACAGCATCCGTGCGCCGTAATACTCTGCACTGTCACCCAACTCTTCTTCGATACGAATTAATTCATTGTATTTCGCAAGGCGGTCAGAGCGGCTGAGGGAGCCGGTTTTGATCTGACCGGAGTTCGTGGCGACCGCGAGATGCGCGATGGTGGAATCTTCCGTTTCACCGGAACGATGCGACCATACGGCGTTGTAACCCGCATTATGGGCGATTTCCACAGCGTCGAGGGATTCCGTCAACGTGCCGATCTGGTTGAATTTCACCAGCAGCGCATTCGCAAGACCGTCTTCGATGCCATCCAGCAGAATCTGCGGATTGGTGACGAAGAGGTCGTCACCGACCAGCTGCACGTCTTCCGCAAGACGCTCGGTCAGCTCCAGCCAACCTTGGCGATCGCCTTCCGCCATGCCGTCTTCGATGGAGATGATGGGGTAGTCTTTGACGAGAGAAGCATAGTAATCGACCATTTTGGTAGAGCTAAGCTTCTTCTTCTCGCCTTTGAGGTTATATTTCTCGTCTTTGTAGAACTCGGACGCCGCGGCATCCAGAGCCAACAGGATGTCCACGCCCGGCGTATAACCCGCCACTTCGATGGATTTCATGATGAGGTCAAGCGCTTCACGCGAGCTACCGATGTTAGGCGCGAAACCGCCCTCATCGCCAACGCTGGTGCTGAGTCCTGCTTTTTTCAGCTGGCTTTTCAGGGTGTGGAACACTTCAGAACCCATGCGCACGGCTTCAGCGAAGCTATCCGCCGCGATAGGCATGATCATGAATTCCTGAATGTCGATGGGGTTATCCGCATGCTCGCCACCGTTGATGATGTTCATCATCGGCACGGGCAGGATGCGGGAATTCACGCCGCCGAGGTAACGATAAAGCGGGAAATGGGATGCTTCCGCAGCGGCTTTTGCGACGGCGAGGGAAACGCCGAGAATGGCGTTCGCACCAAGGCGTGATTTATTATCCGTGCCATCAAGGCCGATGAGCGTGGTGTCGATGAGACGCTGGTCGAAAGCGGTCATACCCACGATGACATCCGCGATTTCCCCGTTCACCGCTTCAACGGCTTTCAGAACACCTTTGCCGAGATAGCGTTTCTTGTCGCCATCACGCAGCTCAAGCGCTTCCATGGAACCGGTGGAAGCGCCGGAGGGAACGGCAGCGCGACCAAAGGAACCGTCTTCCAACAGCACATCCACCTCAACCGTAGGGTTGCCGCGGCTGTCGATGATTTCGCGTCCTTTGATGCCGATGATATCTACCATTTTAGTCCCTTTGAATTCTTGAATATGTAATTAAGCGAGCGGGTTGCGGTTGGATTTCGCAAGCGCATCAAAATCCTTCAACTGCTTCAGCAGCTCTTCCATCCACTTGAACGGCACCATGCAAGGGCCATCGCTCGGCGCATTGTCGGGGTCTTCGTGGGTTTCGATGAATAGACCCGCCACGCCGACAGCAGTCGCCGCGCGTGCAAGAGTGGTCACATATTTGCGCTCACCGCCGGATGTGCCTCCAAGGCCGCCGGGCTGCTGCACGGAATGGGTCGCATCGAAGATGACAGGATAGCCCGTCTCGCTCATGATAGGCAGGCCGCGCATGTCGGAAACCAGCGTGTTATAACCGAAGGAAGTACCGCGATCGGTCAGCAGGATATTCTCATTGCCCGTCGAAGCGATTTTCGCTGCGACATTCTTCATGTCCCAAGGCGCAAGGAACTGGCCTTTTTTCACGTTGATGGCTTTGCCAGTCTTGCCCG
>VGDC01000092.1 GCA_016869895.1 Alphaproteobacteria bacterium | reverse complement strand
CGTATGATGGAAGGCCGCCGCTATTCCGAAGGTCTGCATCAGGCGCTGGAAGCGAAGGAACACACCCGCATCCAGAACGAGAACCAGACGCTGGCATCCATCACCTTCCAGAACTATTTCCGCCTCTACCCCAAACTGGCGGGCATGACCGGAACGGCGATGACCGAAGCGAACGAGTTCCGCGACATCTATAAGCTGGAAGTCATCGAAATCCCCACCAACGTCCCCGTGCAGCGTATCGACGAGGATGACGCGATCTACCGCACCGCCAAGGAGAAATACGACGCGCTTATCGAGCAGGTCGTCTATTGCGCGGAAAAAGGCCAGCCCATCCTCGTCGGCACGACCAGCATCGAAAAATCCGAATACCTCTCCAACGTGCTGAAGAAGCGCAAAATCGCCCATCAGGTGTTGAACGCGCGTCATCACGAGCAGGAAGCGCATATCATCGCGCAGGCTGGCCGCCCCGGCGCGGTCACCATCGCCACCAACATGGCGGGACGTGGTACGGACATCATGCTCGGCGGCAACCCCGAAATGCGTATCGCCGAAGAGACCGCAGGCCTCACCGACGAGAAGAAAATCGCCGAAATCACCGACCGTATCCGCGCGGAAGCGAAAGAACTGAAGCATAAGGCGCTCATCGCCGGTGGTCTTTACGTTCTCGCCACCGAACGCCACGAGAGCCGCCGTATCGACAACCAGCTCCGCGGCCGTTCCGGCCGTCAGGGCGACCCCGGCCACACCAAGTTCTTCCTCTCCACCGAAGACGACCTGATGCGTATCTTCGGCGGCGACCGCATGAGCAGCTGGCTGGAGAAGCTGGGCATGCAGGAAGGCGAAGCCATCAACCACGGTTGGTTGAACCACGCCATCGAGAAAGCCCAGCAGAAGGTCGAAGCGCGTAACTATGAAATCCGCAAGAACCTGCTGAAATTCGACGATGTGATGAACGACCAGCGCAAGGTCATCTACGACCAGCGCATCGAGGTGATGGAATCGGATGACCTCAGCGATGTGACCTTGGATATGCGCGAGGACACCAACCGCAACCTCGTCGCCACCTACATCCCTGAGCGTTCCTATGCCGAGCAATGGGACACCGACGGCCTCCACGCCGAAGTGCTGCGCATCTATGGCATGGATCTGCCCATCAAGGCATGGGCGGAAGAGGAAGGCATCGCCAATGAAGAGATTCTGGAGCGCCTGACCGCCGCCACCAACGACCTGATGGCCGCCAAGGAAGAGGATTTCACGCCGGAGATCATGCGTGTCGCCGAGAAGCGTATGCTGCTGACCACGCTGGATGAGCTGTGGAAAGACCACTTGCTCTCCCTCGACCATCTGCGCCACGGCATCCACCTGCGCGCCTTCGGCCAGCGTGACCCGCTGAACGAATACAAGCAGGAAGCCTTCAACATGTTCGAGGCGATGCTGAATCACCTCCGCGAAGCGGTGACGCTGCGTCTCGCCCGCATCCGCCTGCAGGTGGAGCGTGTGGAAGAGCTGCCCGAACTGCCGACGCAGGAGATGCATGAAAGCCGTGTCGATCCCGCGCTGGAAGGTGTCGAGCCGCAGCAGTCGGCGAATCCGGCTTTCGCGAAGCTCGCGGGTGCGGTTCCCGTGCGCAATAACGTGTCCGCCGCTGACCGCAACCCGAAAGACGCGTCGACCTGGGGCAAGGTCTCGCGCAATGAGGACTGCCCCTGCGGTTCCGGCAAGAAATTCAAGCACTGCCACGGGGCTATCTAAGGGAGAGTGCGATGGCCATAGGGAAGCGCATCAGCCGCGCTTTCAAAGGGGAAGAGGAACTCAAGGTCGTCTTCTGGCAAGGCGTCCTCCCCGGAACCATCGCCGTCATCCTGCTGACCCGCTACGTCCTCGCGCCGTATATCGGCATCGGCATCGCTTTCGGAGTGATATTCAGCTGGCTGCTACTCTGCATCTTCTGCATGAACCGCTGCTGGAGCAACACCACCAGCACCTTTCAGGAAGAAATGGCTAAATTACTGCGCTTTCTGGGCGTGGTGTGGCTGGCGGCGGTGCTGATGTCGCCGATTTTCTACATGCTCTATATCGATAAGTAATCAGCGGGAAATCATCGTCTTCCCGTGTGAACGCCGCTGTTCTTCGCGGGCGGCATGACCCGTGGGGGAGGACTTCGCCTTTTCCTCCAGCAGCGCAAGGGTCTTTTCCTGCGTGGGTTTGGAGGCTATCCAATACATCGCCGTGCCAGTGCCTGTCTCGATGGCATCGTTGTTCTTCACCCATTCCGCGTCTTTGCGTGCCTCAATGCCGGTAAAGCGGTCGATGCTGAACGCCTTGATGTCATCGGGGTTGAAGTGCGACAACGCGCCATCCACCACATCGCGCAGCTGGCGGATATTGCCGCGATCGGCGGGGATGGTTTTCAACTCTGGATTCAGCCTTTCCAGCTTGTCATAGAACCCGACCATCTCGCGCTCATAATCCTTGCGCAGCGAAACCGCCGCATCCTCCAGCTTGCTTTCCAAGCCATCGCCGAAATGCTCCACCAGCTTCACCAGCGTCTTGGAATAGGAGACCTTGCTCTGCGCGCGGTACACATCCACGGCGATGGATTCCACATCCATATAATCCGCGCCACTCGCCTGCAATTCCTTCAGGTGGTTCTTCAGGCCGGAAAGTTCGTCCTTCGCGGCGGCGTTGAAGTCTTTCGCGCGCTCTGCGCTGACGGGCGCACCCAGCTTGCGCACATCATCCAGCAGGGATGCTGCCATATCCGCCTTGATTTCCTTGGTAATGAGGTGGAAATGCGCTTCTTCGGAGGTGCGACCATCGGGGATGGTATATTGGCGGGAAATGCCTTTAAGCCCCGTCTCTTTCTCGAAATCCTCGGCGGGATAGATCCAGCTTCCTGGCTCGACGAAGGCCTGATAGCGGCGGTTGCCTTTCAGGCCTTTTTCGAGAATAGCATCGAGCTTTTCGTCCATATTCACTACTTCCCGCGGGTGATGGCTTGGTCGCGGCCATGGAAAGCGTTATCCATATCCTCGACGAGCACTTTCGGGTCCCACGCCGTGTGCTGGCGGGAGAGCGGGCGCAGGAACGGGCCCACCAGCACGCGGAAAGTGTTATCCATGCCGTGATCTTGCCCTGCCTTCAGCACGCGCTGGGTATGCTCCAGCCCCATCAGCTCATCTTTGGGGGTGTGGGCGACGTAAAGCTTCGTGTCGTTGGACAGGTTGGCGACGGTCTTCACCGTATCCAGCGGATTGGCGAAACGCTCCCGGAAGTTCTCATAAGACGCGGCTTTCAGCGGCTGGCATTTGCCGAAGCGCACGCGGATGACTTGCTCGTGCAGCGCGCGGGACATATCGGAGAAGGTATTGACCAGACCCAACATCTTCGGCGGATGGCCGCGTTCATGCATGATTTCGGTCATGAGTGCCGCAAGCGCACCGCCCATGGACTCTCCGGTGACGATCACGCGCCGCGTATCGATATTCTTGTGACGCATGAAATCATCCACCGCTTCCATATCCTCCGCCATGTTGCGGATGGTGTGTTTCTTCGTCTCAGGAAAATTACTCGCCCCGAAACCGCGGGTATGCACCGCGATGACCCCTGCGCCGGAATCGGCCATGGCTTTCAGCCATTGATGGCGATAGCCCTGATCCTTGTAATCCGCCGTGTGGCTTTTGGGAGCAGGATAGGAACTGGCGAAACCCCAGTTCCCCTTGCGTCCGTGGAAGGCCACATAGATCGGCTGGGTCGGGTCGGAAGGCGGTTTGTGCCAGATGCCGATTTTTGCGCCGTCGCGGCTGGTGACGTATTTCGTCTCGAAGCCTTCAAGCCCGTATTCGGCGGGTTCTTTTATGGGGGCTTGCTTCTTGCGCGTGGAGAAGACGAGATTCGCTTCGCCCGCCACGTCCACGACACGGCGCACCACGAAATCCGACAGTTTCTCACGCAAATCCGACAAAAAACGCTCCCTTTCCGCACTTATCGGCGGTTAAGCATTTATATCCCATTAATATGACGGTTTTATGAAAAACCGATGGAAAGTTTGTGACGCATCGCGTCATGAAATTGTCACGAACCCGCGTTATAATCCCCCTGTTTCCTTATTCTTCCTAGAATTACGTGTCGTGGCTTTGCCATCATCGTCCCGACCGGAAACAGCTACCGCATGTGGAAATTCCCCATCGGTTGAACATCTGAAAGGATGTGATGAACATGACCCTCGGTCTGTTCAACCTGGTCATCGGCCTGCTGGGTACCTCGCTCTTCGCCGGCACCTTCCTGCTCATCAACAAGTGGCAGAAGAAGGAGCCGTACGTCGTCAAGGTCTTCAGCCGTGTCGGTCTTCTCGGCGTCGTCGCGGGGCTGATCTTCTCCATCATCGGAGCGGCCATCCCCATCACGCTCAACATCTCCGGCCTGTTCGTCGTCCTGCTCGCCACCGCGGTCTTCTCCGTGTTCGCGATCATCGGCAGCAAGCAGGCCTTCGGGAACGACCGCTACGTCAACGGCTACGAGTTCGCGCTGTTCTTCTCCGGCTTCATCTTCTCGCTCGGAGGCGGATTCGCCATCCTCGTCGCCACGGGCTTCCTCGCGGGCGTGCTGCACGGTGTCCTCTGGCCTCTCATCATCGGCTGGATCGTCGCGCTCATCGTCCGCTACAACCGCTACTTCAGCTGACCAACAAGAAACCCCCGTCCATATGATAATGCCTTTTGGGCACTATCGGGCGGGGGTTTCGTGTTTTAAGCATTTTTTGCGCCCGCTGCGGAACATGCTGTTCCTCACATGGCGCACAGCTCCGCTGGCTCAGGGCTGGTGCGGCCTGCTGGCCGCACACCCTTTAATCAAGCAGCGTTTTCTTTTTCCTTGGCCAAAGCCTCACGCGCTTTGGGCGAAAGCTGGATGTTGAGTTCACGCAGCTGCTTCTCCGTCGCGGTCGCGGGTGCACCCATGAGGATGTCCTCGGCGCGCTGGTTCATCGGGAAGGCGATGACTTCGCGGATGTTCGGCTCATCAGCCAACAGCATCACGATACGGTCAACACCGGGAGCCAAGCCGCCATGCGGGGGCGCACCGAACTTGAAGGCGCGGATCATACCGCCGAAACGCTCATCGACGGTCGCTTCGTCATACCCGACCAGACCGAAGGCCTTGTACATGATTTCCGGCTTATGGTTACGGATTGCACCGGAGGAAAGTTCAATCCCGTTGCAGACGATGTCATACTGATAGGCGAGAATCTTGAGCAGCTCGGCTTTGTTGCCAGCGGCTTTCTCCAGCACTTCCAAACCGCCCTGCGGCATGGAGAACGGATTGTGGGAGAAATCGAGGCGGTCTTCGTCTTCGTTCCACTCGAAATAGGGGAAATCCACCACCCAGCAGAATTTGAACACGTTCTTATCGATAAGCTCCAGCTCGTTACCCAGCTGGATGCGTACCAGACCCGCGATTTTCGCGGCGGTCAACTCATCACCGGAGGAGAAGAACACCGAATCACCGTTGCTGATGTTGGCGGTCTGTTTCAGCTCTTCGAGTTTTTCTGGCGAGAGGAACTTGGCGATGGGGCCTTTTGCTTCGCCGGATTCATCAAAAGCGATATAAGCGAGGCCTTTTGCGCCGTTTTCTTGCGCAAAAGCGATCATTTTATCAAAGAAGCTGCGCGGCTTGCCAGCAGTCGCAGGTGCTGGAATCGCACGCACCGTGCCGCCACCCGCGATGACGCTGTTGAAGATGCCGAAGCCGGAACCTTCCCAGACTTTCGCCGCATCGACAATGATGAGCGGGTTGCGCAGGTCTGGCTTGTCCACGCCGTACTTCAACATGGAATCCGCATAGGTGATGCGCGGGAAGGCTTCGTCGGACACGCGCTTGCCGTTGGCGAATTCTTTGAACAGGTCGCGCAGCACAGGCTCGATTGTGCCGAACACATCTTCCTGCGTCACGAAGCTCATTTCCATATCGAGCTGATAGAATTCACCGGGGCTGCGGTCTGCGCGGCCGTCCTCATCGCGGAAGCAAGGCGCGATTTGGAAGTAGCGGTCAAAACCGGAGACCATGAGCAGCTGTTTGAACTGCTGAGGCGCTTGCGGCAGTGCATAGAACTTGCCCGGATGCACACGGCTCGGCACCAGATAATCGCGCGCGCCTTCAGGGGAAGATGCGGTGAGGATGGGGGTCTGGAACTCCATGAACCCCTGCTCGATCATGCGGCGGCGGAGCGACGCGATGACGTTGCTGCGCAGCACGATGTTGTTATGGATACGTTCACGGCGCAAATCCAAGAAGCGGTAACGCAGGCGCGTCTCTTCAGGGAATTCGCGGTCGGCATTCACCTGCAACGGCAGGGTGTCGGCAGCGGATTCGACGATGAAGTCCGAGACCACCACTTCGATTTCGCCGGTGGGCAGGTCTTTGTTCACGGTCGCCTCGTCACGCGCCACGACCTTGCCGGAAACGGTGATGACGCTTTCATAGCGCACATCGGCCAGCGTCTCGAACAGTTTGGGGTCGGAGGTGGTGATCTGCGTCACGCCATAATGGTCGCGCAAATCGATGAACAGCAGCTGACCATGGTCGCGCTTGCGGTGCACCCAGCCGGAGAGCTTCACCTGCTGGCCGACGTGGGACTTGTTGAGTTCGCTGCATTTATGGGTGCGGTACTGATGAGCCATGATATAAAGACCTTAAGATAAAAGATTGCTCTATATAACGAACTCTCCGGGCAAACTCAAGCCTGACCATCACCGTTATATGTACCTCGCAAAAAGCTGGAAAATCCTTTCTTCCTCTATTAGGGTGGGCGAAACGGCACATCGCCGTCACCCTATAGAGATACTTCCATGTCCGAATCCAATGTGACCGTCATCACCACCACCGCCGATCTCGCCGCCTTCTGCGACATCGCCGCGAAAAGCCGTTATATCAGCATCGACACGGAATTCATCCGCGAGAAGACCTATTACCCCATCCTCTGCCTCGTGCAGATCGCTTGCGAGAAACAGGCGGCGACCATCGACCCGCTGGCCGAAGGCATCGACCTCGCGCCGCTCTTCGACCTGCTCCAGAACAAAGACGTGCTGAAAGTGTTCCACGCCGCACGGCAGGATGTGGAGATATTCTATTATCTGTCCGGCAGCATCCCCTTCCCTATGTATGACACACAGGTGGCGGCGATGGTCTGCGGCTTCGGAGAATCCATCAGCTATGACGGGCTGGTGCGCGAAATCACCCGCGAACAGCTGGACAAGACCTCCCGCTTCACCAACTGGGAGCAACGCCCCCTCACGAAGAAGCAGCTGGAATACGCGCTGGCCGACGTGACGCACCTGCGCCCCGTGTTCGAATACCTTGAAAAACGCATTCATGAATCCGGC
>VGDC01000091.1 GCA_016869895.1 Alphaproteobacteria bacterium | reverse complement strand
TCCATGGCCTGCCCGGTGTTCGCGCCGCTGCTGAACACCACCTTTCCTCCCGCGAAATAGCCATCCGCCTCGCTGCGCGTGCTATCGACGAAGGCATTGCGCGCGTCGCTCTCGGTGATCGTGCCCGTGCGGCGATACGCGGTCATGTTCACTTTGCAGCGCGCATCCCCCAGCTCCGCCCGACACGCAGCGGAATAGAGTTCCCCCAGTGATTGCGACAGCTTCTGGGTTAATCCACGCACCTCGGCGGTGAATCGCCCGCCTTGCAGGGTGATTTCGCCGATCCACCCCTGCCGCAGCGGAATTTTTCCCTGTTCAATTCCTTGGTGATTCACCATGAAGACTTCGATTTCTGCGAAATCATACTTTCCTGCCAGCACATCCTCGCGGGTGATGCTTTCCGAATCCAACATCCCCTCCACATCGAGGTTATCCACAGCCAGTGCGGCATTCGTGGCGATAGCTGTAGGGGTGAATCCACTTCGCGCCAGAAATTCTACGCCGTCAAATTCGATATTCCGGTCATGGTCGGTGAATCCCTGCACCGTGCCATCCCGTCGCGTCATGCGCCAGCACGTCGCCAGAGACGAGACTTCCGCCTGCAAAGCCGTTTGCAACTCGTTGCTGATGTTTTTCATGGCTTTTCCTTGTCAGCGGATTTCGATGAGCGGTATATCCTGCCAGCTGAATGCGCCGAAGTCATCCAGTCGGGCGGAAAGATGGTCGGTGTCGAAACGCACGGGCACGTCGAATTCGAAATCCGCGCTGATACCGATTCCCTCTGCGGGCGCGGCGCTGAACGTGATGCGCCCTGTGGCGTGGTCGATGCCGAATCCGCTGGTTTGCAGCACCCCATCCAGATAGACCTTCACCGTGCCGCTAACCGGTTTGGTGATGGCGCGCACTTCGCTGCTGCTGCCGTTGGTGTATTGTTTGCTTAAATAGAACACGGTCGTTTCGCCGTCACCCGTGCCGATGGCTTCATAGACGCCGCGGAAATCCGTCCAGTCCTTATAGCGGAATCCCCGCGCGCGGCCATATCTCGCGCGGAAGAATGCGGTGAGCGCCGTCAGCTGCGCTTGCGTCTTCACGCCCCATGCGATGTTATATCGCGCCCGTGCGTTGCTCCAGTTCACGTTGCGGTGTTCGTGTCCTCCGGCGGTGGTTACCACGGCGGTGGAGAATTCGGGGCCGCCGGACGAGCCATAGGCGATATCCACGGGAAACCGCACTTCATCGAATGCCATCTTCTGTCCTTTCTGTTAATGCGTGGTCAGGGTGCGGATAATCTGCCGAAAACCATCATTGTTGAGAACCGCACCGCAAGGGCACATGAAGTGCCTGCGGAGCGGAAGCGCAAAGAATGAGGTGTTTGCAGGCGATTAGGCGCACCCTGAAGGCATAAAAAAAGCCCCTTGAAAGGGGCTTTCTCTTCTTCCTGGTTTGTCTCGGTGTCTTATCGGCTGTGTTGCAATTCGCCTTGGTTGCTGCGCTCGCGGTCGAGGGTTTCCGCGTGGCTCGGCGCGCCCATCTTGCGGCGGAGTGCTTCTTTCAAAGCGCCCTGCACCGCTTCGTGCTGTTCTTTGGTGTATTCGGGTGCTTCCTGCTGCACAGGCGCTTCCTGCGCTGCATGCTTCGCCACGCCTTCTTCGATGGTGCGGATGAGACGCTGCTGGTCTTCCGGCGAGAGCGCGGCGGGAGTATCCACCGTCACTTTTGGCTGCTCCACCTGCGGCAACGGCTGTTCCGAGAACGGTTGCGGCGGGGCATCATGCGCTTCTTGTTTCGGTGCGGCGGGTGCGGCCACGGCAATCGGCGCGCCCAGTTCCTCAGCGGCTTTATCATGCAGCGGTGCGGGTGCGGGTTTCTGGGATTCCGCTTTCACTTTCACATCCTCGACATCACCGAAGATGATACCCTGCGGGCGCGCACCTTCGTTGATGCGGCGCGCCATCTCGTCATTCGCGGCCAGAATATCGCCGAATTCATTCTTCATCAGGTTCAGCTGCTCTTCCTTGCCCATCTCGGCGAAGGGTTTGCCGAATTCCTTGCTGATGGCATCGCGCACCTGCGTGTTCACCGCCAGCTGCACCTTGAAGATATCCGTCGCGTCGGTGGGTTCGCCCAGCTGCTGCTTGTTCTTGATGACCATGATCTGACCATGCGCCGTGTCTTCCAGCGAGGTCTCGCGGCCACGGATATGCAAGACCTTGCGGGTCATTTGACCTGCCGCCATACCGCCGAAGCTCGCCGCCAGCGCACCGGCGATATCCGCCGCGTTCTGCTGCATGCCTTCGACCTTCTGGCCGCGGCGCACGAAGATGGATGCACCCAGACCCGCCGCCGCACCTGCGGTGAGCGACACAGCATTGCTGACCACGCGCACCATGCGTTTCATCGCGGTGGCTTCTTTGGCCTGCGCCAGAACGGGGTTTTCCTTGAAGGCTTCGTTGAAATGCTCCGCCGTCACCTGTTTTTCGGACACGCCGAGGCGTTTGGCGATTTCGGGGCGGTATTCATCGACCAGTTTGCTCAGGAACGCGCGCTCATCGCGGGTCGCCGAGATGGTGTCCATCCCTGCGCCGACCACCGCGCCGATGACGCTGACCTTATGCGAACCCTTTTCCTTCACCAGTCCAGCCAAAGCGCCCACGCTTGCGGGTGCTTTCAGGGAGGACAGGGAGATATGAGGAAGTCGTTTCACCAAGAATTCACCTTATCGTAAAAGTCTTATCCGCGTGCCTGACCACTTGCCGCCAACTGGCTGCTACGGTCGAGTTCACGCTGAGTATAGGCACCGACCGCTTCGCGCTGCTGCGGCACGGCTGCTGTTTGACCGGCATTCTGTGCTTCGCGGCTGGCCTGCACTTTCGCCAATGCGCGTTCATCGAATTTGCCGGATTGGATTTCCTTCAGGATGTCGCCGGGGCGCGTGCCCTCCTGCGCGTAATCCTGCGCCAATGCGCGCACCAGCGGGCTTTCGATGCCACCTGCCGCCGCCGCATCCTTCGACGCTGCGGTGATGAACTGGGCATATTGCAGGTCATTGATCTGCGGTGCTTGGTTCAACGCCTGATACATCGGCAGCACGCCATATCCCTGCACTTTCGCGCCGTGCAGCGAGGTCGCCGCCATCAGACCGGCACTGCCGATCATGCTTTTCACGCCGCCACCCTTCATGAAGGTATAGGTCGCCACCGTGTTCGCCAGGTTGAGTGCGAGGCGCGGGCCGTATTCCTTGATGATCTGGCTGCGCAGTTCTTTGACGATGGGCGGCACGTTCTTGCTGAACAGCACTTTGCGGGTGCTGATCTTCTGTTCGCCCGTCAGGTCGGAATGCACCTGTTTCAGCACATGCACCTTCTCGCCGATGCCCTTCGCCGTGCCGGTGATCTGCAATGCCGTACCCGTCACCAGCGCGCCTTTCAGGGCGACATTGGAGAGGTTCATTTTGCTCACCGTCTCCGGCGCGTTGCGGATGGCGTTCGGCAGGTCGGCGATTTTGCCGGCGAGGCCACTCTTCTCGGTGGCGGCCAGTGCCGCTTCGCCGAAGCCTTCGGTCGCTTTGTTAAGGTCGCGCAGGGTCTTGCGGTCAAACGTGCCTTTCGGCAGACCGCCGATGGTTTCTTTCAATCCACCGATGGCCGTCTGCAGGCCTTCAGTATCACCCGCTGCGAAGGCTTTCTTGGCGGCATCGCCCGCTTCGGAAAGCACATCATGCTCCAACAGGCTGTCCAGCAAGCCACTCGCTTTCGCGCTATGCGCACCCGCTTTGCCGGAAACGCGCTCTGCCAGACGGCTCAGCAAGCCGCCCGCTTTCTGTTCGGTCAAATCACCCAAACGGGTGGAGACGGTCTTCGCGCCTTGACCGACCACACCCATCACGGATGCTTCCGCCGAGGAGAATGCGCTTTCCGCTGCGCCGAGTTTCCCTGCGAGGTCTGGGTTCTTGCCTGCCACGCGTGCTTTCAGCTTGCCCAGCGAAGACGAACCCACATGGGCGAATTCTTCGACGGAGGTCTTCTCCATGTATTCTTTCGGTTTCACGACCGCTTCTGCGGCTGAAGCGAAGGCCTTGCCCACGAAAGGCAGTTTGCCCATCGCCGCGAGACCGCCCGCGAGGATGCCGATTCCGAAGACATATTGATTGACGCGGCTGAGCGCGCCATGGGCGCTGCCGATGCCGGCGGTCGCGCCGCTGACGCTGGAAAGGAACACGCCGGGTTTCTGGATGGCGGATTTACCCGCATGGCCGACGCCATGGGCGAGGCCGACGGCTGCCTGCTCTGCGCCTTTGCCTTTCGAGAACAGCTTGCCGAACAAACCCTGTTTGCCCTGCTGTGCTGCGTCAAAACCCTGCGATGTCTTAATCTTAGCCATATTTCCCTTTGGAAATCCTCTATTGAGACTTCACCATACTAGCATAATCCGCCGCGAATAATCATAAAACATTTGTGACAATCGTGGCGTTTCGCTCCCTCAGCGGGCATTCTCCTTCGCCGCGCCGATCTTCGCTTCGATGCGCTCCGCAAAGGTTTTGGACGCGGCAGAATCCTTCTCCTCGCCCTCTTTCTTCACCGGTTCGGGAGCATCCGTCTTCTCCGCAGTCTTTTCTTCCGTGTGCTCGGCGGTTTCCCGCGCTTTCACCGCGCCATCGGAAATGCGGTGCTGCCAATAGCCGCGCGCATTGCGCAGCGCATCGGTGATGGCCTGTTTCTCCGCGCCTTGCAGCGCTTCGATGACATCCGTCTTGCCCAGATCATCCAAAGCTTCCGCGAATCCGCGCACCAGCTCGCCTTCCTGTTTGGTCAGGCCGTAGCGTTGCAATTCCTTCTCGTCCAGCTTGCCGATTTCCTCGATGGCCTGCACGACCTTCTCCGAGAATTCCGCCGCGCCTTTATCCTTCAACGCATCGATCTCCGCATCCTTCAATCCGCCGAGGTCTTTCAACACATTCTGCGGGAAGAGCGACACGAAGAACGCCTTTTCCCCTTCGGGCAACCCGTCTAGGATTTCCTTGAAGTCCTCTTTGGTGGCGAAAGCGGTCTCGGCGATGAATTCCTGCGCATCGACCTTTTCGGCCTTTTCCACACTGCGGCGCACGCGCTGCAATTCGCCTTCTATCTTCTCTGGGCTAGCCACGCGCATGTGCGAATCCAGCACCTTGCGTTCGCCGACCAGCGACACCAGCGCGAAGGGGTCGAGCAGGTTCTGGTCGATTTCCTTGGCGATTTTCTGGCTCGCCTCTTCCAGTTCCGGCAGGAAGCGGAAGCGGTCGTTGATGGGCGCGCCTTTCGTGTCTTCCTGATGTTTCTTGAACACATCGACGATATATTCCGACAGCGTCTGGTGTTCGGACAGTTCCTTATTATATACGGTGCTGATGCCGTCGCGGTCGGTCTTCGCCTGTTCCGCCAAGTCGCGGATCATGTCGAATGCCGTCACGCGCTTGGAGCGGTCCTTGCCCTCTGCGGCGATATAGCCCTGCACGACTGGCGCACCGGTACGCACCGCCGTTTCGATGAGCGTGCGGTTCTCTTTGTTGAACACTTCGGCCTTGGCCAGTTTCGTGCCCATCTCATCAAGCTTCACGCCGACTTCACCGAATTTGCCCGCCTCGCCCGCTTCTTTTCCGGCGGCGATGTCGTCGCGTTTCTTGTCCACATAGCTGAACACTTCGGGGATTTTATCCACCAGACCCGCACCGGCCGTGAAGAAGCCGTTCTTGGTCAGTTCCATGATGCGGGTGCGCTCCACCTGCAACACTTCGTTCTTGCTGCGCATCAGCTTGCCGCGCGATGCCTTGCCGAATTCCTCTTCGAGGAACGGGGAGACATCCTGCACCAGGCTTTTCATGCGTTTGCGGCTGTCCTGCGCCACTTTGGTGAAGTCGCGCACGTTGGCGGAAACCGTCACGCCGACCTTGAACGTATCACCCGCCAGTTCGCCTGCTTGTTTCGCGGTCTCTTCGCCGGTCACGGGTTTCAGCACCGTGCGGGTCACCCCGCCCACCAGTTCCCCGCCGGATTCACGCACGATGGGGTACAAGTTGTTCCACAGCGCACGCAGCACGGCGGTCTTGTTGGTGTTGCCACCCCCGTTCGGGTCGAATCCCTTGATGTCGAATTCTCTGTCTTCCGCCACAAATCCCCCTCAATTCCGAACCATCATCGCGGCACACACCGCGAGGCGATGGGAAAATCTCTCACATTGGAGCATTCTAGGGCGAATGTATGAAAGTTTTATGACACGGGAGCAAGTTTTTTCCTTCTTCTCCGCGCTTTTTGCAAAGGCATTTGCGCCAAGCCATTTCAGAGCATATACTGAGCGCATATAAACTTCTGTAAGGATTAGCGAAATGGCCTTCCCTCCCTTCGTCGCCTGGGCTATCGTGGTTGCACTCGCTGTGCTGGTTTTCGCGTGGCATTGGTCGCAGGGCAAATCCTACGCGCAGAAACTCAAGGCGGCGGGGCGCGAGCAGGATGTCCTCGCCCAGAAGCTCCTCTCCCTTTCTTTCGACCGCGCGTTTCAGGTGCTGTTCCTCTGGGGCATCGTCTTATCGCTTCTGGTCTATAGCCAGCAGAAACAGACCGGCCCTCTCCTTCTGCAGATAGACGCGCTGAAGGCCGATCTCGCCTATTCGCAGGAGCAGCTAGAGGCCGCTTTGAAGGATGAAGGCCCCCAGCTCGCCCCCATCGCCGATACGGGCAGCGAAGAGTATCAGGCGCGTCTGGACAAGCTGAAGGAAAGCTTCGAGCAGCTCTATATCAATTATTATTACCTCAAGCGTTGCGGCCTCACCGCACCGGATGATTTCCACCTCATGAACTCCGCGTTGCTCTATGCCCTGTCCGAGTTGAACGCCCCGTCCAGCCTGCAGCTCAGCATCCAGACCGCCGCCAAGGGTTCGCACGACGAGATGTATGCCGAATCCCCCTGCACGCCGGAGGCCACCGCCCCGCTGAAGCAGAATGTCGATAACTACCTGCAATCCGTGCGCACCAACCTCGCGCAATAAGCAGATCCGGCGGCATTTACCAAATCTTCACCTTCTGGGTATAGACTGGTGGGAGTCCATTTTTAACATCGGCTATTTCGCCGCAGGGATTTGACGGTCATCTCCACCCATGAATTATAGCCAATCATCAGGTGCGGAATCGTATATGCCAGCATACGAACCAGTACAGCAGACGCAGGAGACGCGTAATCCTTCGCGGTTCAATCTGACCACGCTGTCCTTCGGCGCGGTGCTGGTGGGCGTCATGGTGCTGGGAACCCTCGCCTTCTATGGCGTGGCGAGTGCTTATCCCAAGCAGATGACGGGTTTCCTCATCGCCATCGACCGTTTCGGCATCACGCAGGTGGGGGCGAATGAGCAGGATCGCATCCGC
>VGDC01000090.1 GCA_016869895.1 Alphaproteobacteria bacterium | reverse complement strand
CATTTTATCGAGCACGGTCTTGGCGATACTGCCGGAAATGGTGTCATCTTCGATGAGCTTCAACAAACCCGCCAGCTGCTCTGCGGAAATAGGCGATTCGGTCAGTTCCGCACCCGCTTTCTTCAAGCGGCCGAAAAGCTCGCTGGTCAGCCAGTTGGCAGCCAATTTCGCATCTTTCACCTGCGCGGTTAGCACCTCGAAATACTCGGTGGTCTCCTGCTCAGCGGTGATGACAGCCGCATCGTAAGGAGTCAGCGACAGGTCTTTGATATAACGCGCTTTCTTTTGGTCAGGAAGCTCTGGGAGCGTGTCGCGGATGCGCTGTACATAGGCTTCATCGAACACCAAGGGCAGCAGGTCAGGATCGGGGAAGTAGCGATAATCCTGCGCGTCTTCCTTGCTGCGCATGGTGCGCGTTTCGCCCGTGGTGGAATCGAACAGGCGCGTTTCCTGATCAATCTTGCCGCCCGTCTCCAGAATCTCGACCTGACGGTTCGCCTCGAACTCGATGGCTTTCATGAGGAAGCGCACGGAGTTGACGTTCTTGATTTCGCAGCGCGTGCCGTAAGGCTCGCCGGCTTTGCGCACGGAGATGTTGGCATCACAGCGCATGTTGCCCTTGTCCATGTCGCCATCGCAGGTGCCGAGGTAACGCAGGATGGTGCGGAGTTTCTTCAGGTAAATCCCCGCTTCTTCCGGCGTGCGCAGATCCGGCTCGGAGACGATTTCCATCAGCGCGATGCCTGCACGGTTCAGGTCGATGAACGTGTGCTTCGGGCTGTGCTCATGCAGGGATTTTCCTGCGTCCTGCTCAAGATGCAGGCGGGTCACGCCGATTTCGCGGGTCGTGCCATTCGGCATGTCCAGCAGCAGCTTGCCCTCGCCCACGATGGGGTCGAGATACTGGGAAATCTGGTAGCCCTGCGGCAAGTCAGGATAGAAATAGTTCTTACGGTCGAACACCGAGCGCAGGTTGATTTTCGCGCCGATGCCAAGCCCCGTGCGAACCGCCTGTTCCACGGCGAATGCATTGATGACGGGCAGCATGCCCGGCATGCCAGCGTCGATAAGCGAGACGTTCTCGTTCGGCTCAGAACCGTATGTGGTGGCTGCGCCGGAGAAGAGCTTGGATTTGGTCTGAATCTGGGCGTGAACCTCAAGCCCGATGACCATTTCCCAATCGCCCGTATTACCTTTGATGATGCCGGTTGTCATGACGCTCATGGTTAGAATCCTTCAGGCTTGGCATTGAAATTAGCTGCGCGTTCAATCGCGCCGCTGACGCTGAAGACCGTCTCTTCATCGAATGCACGGCCGATGACCTGCAAGCCGAGGGGCAAGCCGTCTTTCGAGAGGCCGACGGGCAGCGCGAGGCCGGGCAATCCGGCAAGGCTGGTGGGCACGGTGAACACATCGTTCAGGTACATGGCGATGGGGTCGTCGTTATTCTCGCCGATGCCGAAAGCAGCGGAAGGCGCGGTCGGCGTCAGGATAGCGTCCACCTTCTCGAACGCCTGCGTGAAATCACGGGCGATGAGGGCGCGCACTTTTTGGGCTTTCTTATAATAGGCATCGAAATAGCCTGCGGAAAGCACATAAGACCCGATCATGATGCGGCGTTTCACTTCGTTACCGAAGCCTTCGGCGCGGCTGTTATAATAGAGTTCCTGCAGGTTGCTGCCATTCGCGCGCAGGCCGAAACGCACGCCATCATAACGCGCGAGGTTAGACGATGCTTCCGCCGGAGCGATGACGTAGTAGGTCGGCAATGCGTAATGCGTGTGCGGCAGGGAGACTTCCACGATTTCCGCCCCAGCGTCTTTCAAGAAGGCGATGCCCTGCTCCCACAGCGCGTCGATTTCAGCGGGGATGCCTTCCATGCGGTATTCCTTGGGGATGCCGATGCGAAGTCCTTTCACGCCCTTGCCAACCGCTGCCTCGAAATCCGGCACGGCGTTCAACGAACTGGTGGAGTCTTTCGGATCATGCCCACAGATTTCCTTCAGGAAAATCGCGTTGTCTTTCACGGTATGTGCGAAGGTACCCGCCTGATCAAGGGAACTGGCGAAAGCCACCGTGCCCCAGCGCGAGCAACGGCCATAGGTGGGCTTGATGCCCGTGATGCCGCAGAAAGCGGCGGGCTGGCGGATAGAACCGCCCGTGTCCGTGCCCGTTGCGCCCAGCGCAAGACGCGCGGCGATGGCTGCCGCCGAACCGCCGGAAGAACCGCCGGGAACGAGGTCGGTAGTGTCGCCCTTGCGTTTCCATGGGTTGATGACATTGCCGAAATGGCTGGTGGTGTTGGAAGAACCCATGGCGAATTCGTCAAGGTTCGTCTTGCCGAGCATCACCGCGCCAGCATCCCATAATTTCTGGGTGACGGTGGATTCGTAGGTCGGTTTGAAGCCTTTGAGGATTTTGGATGCAGCCGTGGTCTGCACCCCCTTGGTGCAATACAAATCCTTGATGGCCAGCGGGATGCCTTCCAGCGCGCCAGCTTCGCCACGCGCCAGCTTCGCATCGGAAGCCTTCGCCTGTTCACGGGCAAGGTCGCTCGTCAAGGTGATGTAGGCATTCAGCTTCGGGTTATGCTTCTCGCCGTTGGCGATGAACGCATCCGCCAGCTCGACAGCGGAGATTTTCTTGGCTTTCAGTGCATCGCGCGCATTAGCAAGGGTCAGGTCGGTGAGATTCGTCATTATTCGATTACCTTTGGAACGGTGAAGCAACCATATTCGCTGTGCGGGGCATTGGCGAGGATGTCATCGCGCTTGTTGCCGTCCGTCACCTCATCCTTGCGCCATGGCAGGGTCGCGCCGGACACGCTGGCAAGGGCTTCCACGCCATCGGTATCGACCTCTTGCAGCTGCTCGATCCATTTCAGGATGCTTTCGATTTCCTTGCCGAAATGGGTCTTGTCGTCCTCGGAAAGCGCGATATGCGCGAGCTTCCCGATTTTTTCGACGTCCTGCTTGGTGAGCGCCATGGTGATTGCCTTTTGTCGTGGATTACTTTACTGATGGCGGAAGTTTTAATGAGTTTTCCCCAGTATGACAAGCGCTAAACAACCTTTCTGTGCGCATATCGGCGAGCTGCTTTCCCAGCTTGCGCCGAACCAGCGGCTCGCCGGGCTGGATGTGGGCGAGAAGACCATCGGCATCGCTGTGTCGGACGTCATGCACAGCATCGCCACACCGCTGGAGACCATACGCCGCCGCAAGTTCTCGCAGGATGTCGAGGAACTCAAGAAAATCGTCGCCAGCCGCAACATCGGCGGTTTCGTCATCGGTTATCCCATCAACATGAACGGCACCGAAGGCCCGCGCTGCCAGTCCATCCGCCAGTTTGCGCGGAACTGCCATCAAGCGCTTGCAATTCCTTCGCTTTTATGGGACGAAAGAATGTCCAGCTCGGTGGTGGAACGCATGATGGTCGAGGCTGATTTGTCTCGCGCCCGCCGCGCCGAACTGGTCGATAAACTCGCTGCAAGCTATATCTTGCAGGGCGCATTAGACAGTAAAAGATAGGTATCCATGGCCATCCTCGTCGCACTCATCGCTTATCTGCTCGGCTCCATCCCCTGCGGCCTGCTGCTCTCCAAGAAAATGGGCGAAGGCGACCTGCGCAACATCGGCAGCGGCAACATCGGCGCGACGAATGCGCTGCGCACGGGTAACAAGAAACTCGCGGCATTGACCCTTCTGCTCGATATGCTGAAAGGCACGGCAGCCGTGGTAATCGCGAAGTTCATCGCACCGGAATATGCGCTCTTGGCTGGCCTTGTGGCGGTGCTGGGGCATATCTTCCCCGTCTGGCTGAAATTCAAGGGTGGAAAAGGCGTTGCGACCGGACTAGGCATCATGCTCGGGCTTTCGCCACTGGTATTCCTGCTGGCAGTGCTCACATGGCTGGCGGTGTTCAAATGGAAGCGCATTTCGTCCCTTTCGGCGCTGACTGCTTACACCCTCGCGCCCATCTATGCCGCGCTCAGCCATCAGTTGCACCTCGCTTTGCTGCTCTTCGCCGTGGCGGCCATCATCTTCGCCACGCATCGCCAGAATATCCAGCGCCTGTTGGTCGGCGAGGAAAAGCCTTTCACCAAGAAAGAGGGTGAATGAACTTCGCCCCGACCTATCCCTCGCTGGCAAAGGAAAAGACGCTGGATGTGCTGCGTCTCATCCGCAGCGAGAATGTCGGCCCCGTCACCTTCTTCAAGCTGCTGTCCTACTTCGGCACGATTCCTAAAGCCTTGGATGCCATTCCCGAAATGTCGCTGAAGGGCGGCAGGGCGAAACCCATCGTCATCCCATCCGAAAGCAAGGCGAAGGAAGAGATGGAGCGCGCAGATGACCTCGGCGCACAAATGGTGGTTTACGGGTCGGAGGATTACCCCACCCTGCTCCATACCATCCACGACGCGCCCCCACTGCTCACCATGCTGGGCAGCACCACGACCTGGCGGCGCGATTCCTGCGTGGGTATCGTCGGCGCGCGCAATGCCAGCGCGAACGGTTGCCGCTTCGCTAATCTACTCGCGCAGGGTTTGGGCAAGCATGACATCTGCGTGGTCTCCGGCCTTGCGCGTGGCATTGACGCGAGCGCACACATCGGCGCATTGAACAGCGGTACAGTCGGCGTCATCGCTGGCGGCATCGACACGGTCTATCCACCGGAGAACAAAGACCTCTATGCCAAGATGGCCGAGGTCGGCGCGATCATCACCGAAAACGCACTCGGCCACGCGCCCCAACCGCGCAACTTCCCTGCCCGTAACCGCATCATCTCCGGCATGTCCCATGGCGTGGTGGTCGTAGAAGCCTCGCTTAAATCCGGCTCGCTCATCACCGCCCGTGTCGCCGCAGAACAGAACCGCGACGTCTTCGCCGTGCCCGGTTCGCCCCTCGACCCGCGCTGCAACGGCACGAACCAACTGCTCCGCGAAGGCGCGATTCTCACCGAGAATGCTGACGATGTCATTTCACATCTGCGTTCGGGTCGAAGCGATCTCTTCGCCGAAAACGACATCCAAAGCTTCAATCCGCCGCCCCGCGTCACTCCTTCAGAGAAGGAGCTGGAAAAAGCGCGCGTCGCCGTCCGTGAAAAATTGGGTGCTTCTCCTGTTTTAGTTGACGAACTCATCGTGCAGTGTCTATTAACAGCTAATGCGGTATTGACGGTTCTTCTTGAAATGGAACTGGCGGGGACTATCCAAAGACATCCCGGAAACCGAGTCAGTCTCTCCCTCTAACCCCACACCCTCAAACATTCGTGCGGTCTTAATGAATCTGGTCATCGTCGAGTCGCCCTCCAAGGCAAAGACAATCAACAAATACCTCGGCAACGATTATATCGTGTTGGCCTCTTTCGGCCACGTCCGTGATCTTCCTGCCAAGGACGGTTCGGTGCGCCCCGATGAAGACTTCGCCATGACCTATGAGGTCGATAGCGATTCGCAGAAACACGTCGCCGCCCTCGCCAAAGCCGCGAAGGAATGCGACCACATCTACCTCGCGACTGACCCTGACCGCGAAGGGGAAGCCATCAGCTGGCATGTGCTGGAAGTGTTGGAAGCCAAAAAGGCCATCAAGAAGAACACCAAGGTCGCCCGTGTCGTCTTCCACGAAGTGACCAAGAAAGCCGTCACCGAAGCCGTGGCGAATCCACGCGACATCGATATGAATCTGGTCAACGCCCAGCAAGCCCGCCGCGCACTCGACTATCTTGTAGGCTTCTCCCTCTCCCCCGTTCTCTGGCGCAAGCTGCCGGGCAGCAAATCCGCCGGACGCGTGCAGTCCGTCGCCCTGCGCCTCATCTGCGACCGCGAATCCGAGATCGAAGCCTTCAAATCGCAGGAATATTGGGACATCAGCGCATCCCTGCAAGCCGCTGGCAAACCCGCTATCAAAGCCCGCCTCACCCATTGGCAGGGCAAGAAGCTTGAGAAATTCGACATCGTCACCGCCGATAAAGCCGGCAGCATTGAAGCCGAGCTGAAAAGCAAGACCTATGCGGTCAGCAGCATCGAACCCAAGCAGGTGAAGCGTAATCCCTATCCGCCGTTCACCACCTCGACCCTGCAGCAGGAAGCCTCCCGCAAGCTGGGCTTTGGCGCGAAAAAGACCATGCAGCTCGCCCAGAAGCTGTATGAGGGCGTCACCATCGAAGGTGAAACCACAGGTCTTATCACCTATATGCGTACCGATTCGGTGCATCTTTCCGGCGAAGCCATCGCCGGTGCGCGCCGCACCATCGAAAAAGAGTTCGGCAAGGAATACGTGCCGGATTCCCCGCGCCAGTACACCTCCAAAGCCAAGAATGCGCAGGAGGCACACGAAGCCATCCGCCCGACCGACCTTGGCCGCCTGCCCAAATACGTCACCAAAGCGCTCGATAGCGATATGCTCCGGCTTTATGAGCTGGTGTGGAAACGCACCATGGCCAGCCAGATGGCCAGCGCGATTCTCGATCAGGTCGCCATGGATTTCGCATCCAACGACAACAAGGCCACCCTGCGCGCCACGGGCAGCACCATCAAGTTCGATGGCTTCCTTGCGCTTTATAACGAAGGCAAAGACGATAAAGCCGAAGAGGACGAAGATGAGGACAGCCGCATTCTGCCCGCGCTGACCGTCGGCACGGCGGTTGACGCCAAAGAAGTGCAGGCCGCCCAGCATTTCACCGAGCCTCCACCGCGCTTCTCCGAAGCTAGCCTGGTGAAGAAACTCGAAGAACTCGGCATCGGCCGCCCGTCCACCTATGCCAGCATCCTGTCGGTGTTGCAGGACAGGAACTATGTGGTTCTCGACAAGAAACGCTTCATTCCCGAAGCGCGTGGTCGTTTGGTCAATGCCTTCCTCGTCAGCTTCTTCGCGAAATATGTCGAGCCGAACTTCACGGCGAACATCGAAGACCAGCTAGATGATGTCTCGGCTGGCAGTATCGATTGGAAAGCCGTTCTGCGTGAATTCTGGGGCAGCTTCCATGCCTCCATCGAGGAAAGCAAGCAGCTGCGCATGACCGAAGTGTTGGAGATGCTCGATTCCGCCCTTGAACCGTTCATCTTCCCGGCCAGCAAAGAAGCGAACGGCAAAGACCCGCGCGCCTGCCCTGTGTGCGGCAACGGTAAATTGAACCTGCGTTTAGGAAAATTCGGCGCATACGTCTCCTGCTCGAACTACCCCGATTGCACCTATACCCGCGAAGTCAGCGGCACTTCCACCGATGGCTCGAACAGCGATGCTTCCGGCACGGAACTGCCCAAGAAGCTGGGCCTCGACCCAAAAACCAGTGCGGAAATCTGGCTCAAGAAAGGGCCATATGGTCTCTATGTGCAGCTGGAGGACGGCAGCGAGAAACCCAAGCGCGCGAGCCTCACCAAAGACCTCTCGCCCGATACCATCACGCTGGAACAGGCGGCATCGCTGCTCTCCCT
>VGDC01000089.1 GCA_016869895.1 Alphaproteobacteria bacterium | reverse complement strand
CTTTTGCAAATTTCGCCCATAACACAGCATGAATGTTGCTAGAGGTAATCGCATCCTTAAAAACGAGAGTCTGGATATATTCGCCATCGTACCATTCATCGTCGTTTACTTCGCAGAACATCTCATATTTATCTGGCAAGATAAACCCACACCTTTGCAACTCTTTGTGAGGTTTCTTGGTTTTTTTGTGCGTATAGAATTTTAGATGCACCTCGAACTGTTTTTGAGATGGAAAAACAGCATCAAGAATAGTCTTCGCCCTAGTCATTGCCTGATAAAAAGATTCAGTCCCTATCAGCTCTTTCGAACAACCATAGTCATCCCCTAGGTTAAATCTTAATCCTACAGGCCAATTATAAACAGCGGTCTTTCGAGCGTTCCTGTACCAAAAACATCTTGGAATCTCTGCGGTGCTTTTCCTGTCATCTCTACTTTTCCACCTCAATCTGTTCTGGATGGGTCAGCTCTATCGCTGCGCCGCCGGAGGTGAATAGCCAGCCGCGCACGCGTATCTGCTTGCCAACAAGTGATTGCAGCCAATCTTCCTTGAACTTGCGCAGATTCGCGGGTTCGATGACGAGGGTGAAATCCGTTTTCCAATCCTCCCCGAAGTTGATGTAACTCCGTTTGCCCTTTTTGATGGCGATGGCTTTCGGCACGCCGCGCACTAGGCGGAACTCGCCGTCATGACCCTCGGCTTCCGCGGCATCCAGCACCGCATATTCACTTAAAGCCCAGACACCGCGCTTGGCCGCTTCGGCCTTCGCCTCCGCAGCCAAGAACGATTTGGCCAGCTTGCGCGTGTCCGTGAAGGTATAGACCCACGCCATACCCGCTTCCAGCATGAATTCCTGCAAGGATTCACCGTCCACGAAGACCTGCGCCACTGTCCTGCCGTGGCGGTCTGGCTTGCCGATGGCTTTAAGGGTCGCGTCCTTCCCCTCCGCCAAGCTTTTCAGCGTGGCGAATGCCTCCTGCCCCAGCGGATCATCCTTTTCCTTCTCATTCCGTGCGCGGTTCGGGGCTTGGATGGCTGCGAGGCGCACCACCGTGCCATCCTCCATCCGCAGGGTCTTCGCCGTCAACACCTCGGCGATGCGCGCAGGCGTTTCCGCGCCAAAAGCCGCGGGGGCGTGGAACAAAAGACACAGTATCAGGAATAATCGGCTAAGCAGGCTAACCTCCGAGAAACTCTTGTTTACTAGCGGATTGATTTTCTATAGGAATAATGCCAATGCAACGACTTTGAAAGGCATTTTCATCCTATGATGCGCAATCTCCTTCTTTCCACCGCCGCCCTTTCCGCCCTGTTCATCGCTTCCGCCGCCCATGCCGAGCCGCAGGTGCAGTCCGAATACCTGACCCTTTCCGTGGGCGAGTTCGACGTGCATGACAATGGCACCAACTCCGCCTCATTCGGCTTGGAATACCGCGGTTCGCCTTTCTGGTACGGCCTGTTGCCGACCGCCGGCCTCGCCGCTACCGATGATGGCGCGTATTATGGCTATGTGGGTTTGAACTATGACTGGAACGTGGTCGATGGCCTGTTCTTTACCCCTAGCTTCGCCGTTTCCGCTTATGAAGATGGCGGCGGCAAGGATCTGGGTGGCGTGATCGAATTCCGCTCCGGCGTCGAACTCAGCTATCGCTTCCCCAACGAGCACCGCTTGGGCGTGGCCTATCAGCACCTTTCTAACGCGGGTATCTATGACAAGAACCCCGGCGCAGAGAACCTGCTGGTCACCTACTCGATTCCCCTCAGCATCTTCAAGTAAGATAGCCTGACGTCATAAAAAACCCCGCTGAGTAGCTCAGCGGGGTTTTTCTTTGGCCTTGAGCGGGGCATCACTTCAAAGTGATGTCCACACGTTCGGGATCCTGATGGCCGCCTTGGTTGCCCAAGGGCTGCACGTTGATGCGGCTTGAATCCACACCCGCTTCGATGAGGTAACGGCGCACGTTCACCGCGCGGGAAAGCGCGACACGCTTGGAGACGATGGGGTCATCGACATTGCTGCCCGCATAGGATGCCACCTGAAGCGTCTTGGTGTTATCGGCTTTCAGCGTCTTGGCCAGCTCGTTCAGGAAGCTGTGCATGGCAGGATCGACGTCATGGTCATCACGGCTGAAGAACAGCTGCAACTGCTTGCGGCTTTCCTTGTCGAATCCGAATTCCGGCTTGCGCGCGGAAGAAGCCTTAGCAGCGGGTTTCACGGCAGGTTTCTCCGCCGCTGGCTCTGGCGGGAGGGAGGCAAGCTCGATTTCCTCCGCTTTTTCCTTCACTTCAGCTTTCACCTCTGCGGCTTTCTCCTTCACTGCAGCCACTTTTTCCTTTACTGCGGGAGCAGCTTCCGGCAAAGGCGGCAGTTCCAGTTCCACATCGGCCTTATCCATACCCGCCGCATCCAGCGCAGCGACTTTGGCGACTTCCGTGGCTTCTTTCTTGTTCAGCGAAGGAAGTGCGGGAAGTTCCTTTTCGCTGACGATGGTCACGGGCTGCGCCTTGGCGATGCTCGGCTCATGGGGTTTTGCGGCTTGGGTCTTCAAGGCATCAAGGGAAGGCAGCGCGCGGGTCGTGTCCGTCACGGGCACGGCGGGCACATCCTCTTTCGGCAGGGGCGGAAGCTTCGGCAATTCCGGCGCGGTCGTCGCATCTGCGGACTTCGGCAAAGGCGGCAATGCGGGAGCCTCCTGTGCTGCGGGCTCTGCTACAGGTTCGGCATCCGGCGCAGGGAGTGGCTCGGCTGCGGGCAGCGGCTCCGGCGCGGCGGTGGCTTCATCCGCAACAGGTGTGACGGGCTTCGGAGCTTCCTCTTTCTTGCCCAGCAGGCTGCCGACTTTATTCGTCAAACCGGAGAAGAGACCCGGTTTCTCGACTTTGGCAGGCGCGACATTCTGCTTCTCAGTCAAAGCAGGGAGGGATTCCAACTCGGCTTCCGGCAATACGTTGGGGGCTTCTTCTGCGATGGGTTCAGGAATGACTGGCGCAGGCGCGGCGGGGGCTTCGGCTAAAGGCGGCAGTTCAGGCGCGGCAGGCGCTTCCACGACCGGCTCGGCGACAGGCTCAGCAACGGGGGCTTGAGGCAACGGCAGCACTTCCGGCTCGGCTTCCGTCGCACCAAGAGGCGGCAGCGCGGGGAGCGGAGGAGGCAAATCATCCTTTTTCGGCGGATTCGCCACGGGGGATTTTTTCACCACAGGCTCTACAGCCGCAGGAGCAGGTACTGGAACGGGAGCAGGTGCAAGCTCCGGCAGTTTCTCCGGGGCGATTTCCTCGAACTCGATGGGCGCGGGAGCTTCCGGAGCTTTGATAGGCTCTGGCGCTTTAATGGGTTCTGGCGCTTTGACTGGCTCAGGAATCTTGACGGGTTCGACCACTTTCACCGGTTCTGGTGCTTTCGGCGCTTCAACGGGTTTGGGTGGTTCAATCACCTTCGGCGCGGCTGCGACGGGGGCAGGAGCGACAACGGACGCGACCTTCTCGATCGGCTTAGGTTCCGGCTTTGGAGCAGCGACAGGCACAGGTGCAGGTTTGGGGGCAGCGGGTTTCGCTTCTTTCTTGATCGCAGGCGCAGGTGCGGCAGGAATCACTTTCGGCGCAGCAGGCTCGAAACGTGCGGGTGCGGGAGCGGCTTTCGGCGCGGTCTCATACTTGGCGGGCACGCGTGCTCCACTGCGGTCGGAAGGAGCAGCTGGCGCGGCAGCAGCGCGGGACGGCTGGGAAATGGGGCGTTGCAGTTCAGGCTGCACCGTGGCGGTGGTGCGCGCATCGGAAGCGCGCAGCGACTTCAAGACCTCCAGATGCACTTCGACGCTGGGCGCGGCACGGCGCGTCTGCGCTTCCGCCGATGCAGCCGACAAAACGATGACGACAGCGGAAGACAGAATCACGCTGGATTTGAACAAAAGGGACGGGGAACGGTAGGTCATGCTGGCGCCACGCTGGAATTGGAGGAGGTTGGTTAAACCGACCCTACCTTTTTAAGCGCATTCACTCAACAGTGCATCTACTTTTTTGTGGATGAGGCCGTTGCTAGCGACGACGGAGCCGAGACCAAGGAAATTCTTGCCGCCACCGATGGCGGTCACATTGCCGCCCGCTTCTTTCACCAGCAGCACGCCTGCGGAAATATCCCAGAGTTTCTGATTGATACCCCAATAGGCGTCATAACGGCCAGCGGCGACATAAGCGAGGTCAAGCGCGGTCGCGCCACCACAGCGGATGGCACCCGCATGGGCGGTGGCCGCCGCGAACATGGCGGAGCAGCGGGGGAACTCATCCCGCGAGGGGCGCGGGTTGATGGTGGCGATGAGGCAGTCCTCGATCTCTTTGCGTGCAGAAACGCGGATGCGGCGGTCGTTCAGGAACGCACCGGATGCTTTCTCGGCGGTGAACATCTCGTCGCGGATGGGGTCATAGATGACACCGGCGACGATTTCGCGGTCACCGTTCTTGAGGGTCTTCTCTACACCCACAGAAATGCAGAAATAGGGCACGGCATGGAGGAAATTCATCGTGCCATCGAGCGGGTCGATGACCCAGCGGTATTCACCATCCTGCCCTGCCACTTCACCTGCCTCTTCCATGAGGAAGCCGAATTTCGGGCGGGCGTGGCTGAGTTCCTGATACAGGATGCGCTCGGCATTGGTATCCGCAGTGGAGACGAAATCCGCCGTACCTTTCTTGGAAACCTGCAATTCGCCCACTTCGCCGAAATCGCGGCGCAGACCTTTGGAGGCCTTCATGACCGCTTTAACCATGACTTCGATGAGGGCTGACCTTGGCATCCGTATTCCTTCCGGTAGGCGATGGTGGCGCGATTACTTCGCGCGCTCGACGTAGGTGTTGTCTTCGGTGTTCACGACGATGCGCGTGCCGCTTTCGATGAAAGGAGGCACCATGACGCGCAGGCCGTTGTCGAGCACCGCAGGCTTATAGCTGGAAGCGGCGGTCTGACCTTTCACGACAGGGTCGGCCTCGACGATCTCGCAGGTGACGTGGGTGGGAAGCTGCACGCCGATGGGCTCACCTTCGAAGCTTTCGACCATCACGATCATGCCTTCTTGCAAGTAAGCCGCTGCTTCGCCGACGAATTCGCGCTTCACCTGAATCTGCTCGAAGTCTTCCTGCTGCATGAAGTTCAGGAATTCACCGTCATCATAAAGGAACTGGAAATCACGCTGGTCGAGGCGCACGCGCTCGACGGTCTCAGCGGAGCGGAAACGCTCGTTCAGCTTGGTTCCGTCGCGGATGTCCTTCATCTCCACCTGCATATACGCACCGCCTTTACCGGGCTGGGTGTGCTGCGTGCGGGTGACGACCCACAGGCGGTTCTTATGCTGCAATACGTTGCCGGGGCGGATGGAAACGCCATCGATTTTCATGTTTTTGCTCCAAAATGAACGGAATTCGGCGTGATATATAGCAGCGCATCAAGCGCTTGGCAATGCTTCTGTGAGGGCAGCCACGAACTGCTTCACCGCCACGTCCGCACCTTGGGGATGATTCCAGATGGAAGCTGACGCTGCAATGAAGTCCGCCCCTGCCGCCACGGAAGTTTTCACGTCTTCGGGTTTATGTTCGCCCAAGGCCAGCGAAGGCAGCACGAAACATTCCTGCCACCAGTCGATAAGGTCGGTCTTAGCGGAATCGAAAGCCACATAATCCGCGCCGGCATTACCCGCTTCCATGGCCTGATCGCCATCCGCAGCGGTGATACCGATGACCGTATCTTTACCGACGACCGTGCGCACCTCGCCAATGGATTTGCGGCTGTGCACCAGATGCACGCCATCCGCGCCCAGCCACGCCACGAGGTCGGGTCGGTCTTGCAGGAAGAAGGCGACGTTATTGGCGCTGCATACAGGCATGAGGATTTCGGAAGCGGCGACCAGCGCGGCATCATCCGTATCGGGCAGATGCAGTAGGAATCCGGCGATGCGCCCTTCCCCCACCTTCAGCGCGGCGAAAAGCTGCGGCGAAAAAGCCTTCGCATCCAGCTTTTCTGGGCTGACGAGGTAGAGCAGGCAATCGCGGGAGTCTTGTATTTCAGCCAATGTGGCCTCCCCCATGAGCACAGCTCATGGCAAGCGCGACTGCGCGCCGCCGCCCATGCGGCGTGTCTAAAAACCAAATCATTCCTGACCTTTGTAGATGGCGATGATTTTCGCAAGCATGGCGAGTGCTTCATCGCGTGGGCGCTGGAAGGTGTTGCGACCGATGATGGAGCCGTTGCCGCCACCATCGCGGATAGCACGCGCATCGGAATAGACGTCATCCGCGCCTTTGCTTGCGCCGCCGGAGAAGATGACGATGCGGCGGCCATTGAAGCAGGACTGCACCACATGCGACACGCGATCGGGCAGCTGGGCGATGTTGATGTTCTGCTGCTCATAGACCTTCTTGGCTTCGGGCAGCTCAAGGAAATCGGTGGGCAGCTTGACCTTGATGATATGCGCGCCGAGCAATGCGGCTACGTGTGCGCTATAAGCGCAGATGTCCACTGCCAGCTCACCGTCTTTGCTCAAGAATCCACCGCGCGGATAAGACCAGACGACCACGGCGAGACCTGCCGCTTTCGCTTCTTCGGCGATGGCGCGCAGCTCTTCCATCATGCCGAAGGCCTGATCAGAACCGGGGTAGATGGTGAAGCCGATGGCGGAACAACCGAGGCGCAGCGCGTCTTTCACCGAACCGGTGATGGCTTGGTCGATACCCGCCGCTTTGGAGGCCAGCGAGTTGGAGGAGTTGATTTTCAGGATGGTCGGAATCTCACCCACGAAGGAATCCGCACCCGCTTCCAGCCAGCCGAGCGGCGCGGCATAGGCGTTCAGGCCTGCTTCGATGGCGATTTCGAAGTGGTAGTGGGGGTCATAGGCCGCTGGGTTCATCGCGAAGGAGCGCGCAGGGCCATGCTCGAAGCCTTGGTCGACCGGCAGGATGACCAGCTTGCCCGTGCCGCCCAGTTTGCCGTGCATCAGCATGCGCGCGAGGTTGGCTTTCGTGCCGAGGTTATCGCTTTCGTAGTTCTTCAGGATGCCCTTAACGGTATGCGTCAGTTTCATGGAAGGCCTGTCAGTTGGGGTTCATGCGGGAATTATTATGGCTAAGTGGATACTCTTACGGCTTTTATATTGCAAGATTTTCGTCTTGTGCGCTGCGCTCCAACACGGCTACGCCCGGCAAGCGCTTACCCTGCATCCACTCCAAGAACGCGCCGCCAGCGGTGGAGAGATAGGAGAATTCATCCTCCAGCCCCGCATGACTGAGCGCGGAGACGGTATCCCCTCCCCCTGCCAAGCTGAACAGGTCGCCCGAACGGGTGCGCCCCGCGACCAAGCGTGCCAAGGCAATCGTGGAGACATCGAAAGGACGGGTCTCGAACGCGCCCAACGGGCCGTTCCACACGAGGGATTTGCACTCCAGCAGCAGCGAGGAAAGCATGT
>VGDC01000088.1 GCA_016869895.1 Alphaproteobacteria bacterium | reverse complement strand
ACAAGAACCGCGCCGCGGCGATGCTGGACACGGAGCTGAAGGAAGACCGCATCGACCATGAGAAACTGCATCTGAACTCACAGTTCAACGACCCTATCCCCTTCGCCATGAGCGGCTATAAGCTCGGTGCGCTCAAGAACCATTATTATCTTACGCTCACCTTCCTGAAGAACGAGACCTCTCCAAAGGAACTGACCCGCCGTGAAAAAGGCACAGGGCTTTTCAAGAAGGAAGCTTTCGCCAAAACCGCCATCGAGCGCATCCATTCCGCTAATAGCAGCGGGAAAATGGTGAAGATTGCGTTGGTTGACTTGCCGGAGCTGAAAGAGCTACTCGACCACATGAGCACCGATGCCGCGCAGGATCTGATGTATGAAATCAGCGCGTACCTTCGCGATACCTCCCTTGGCGGCGATATGGCGGGCGCAGTGCAGAACGGTTCTTACAGCCTGATTCTGGATGCCAGTGTCAAGCCGGAACAGGTGATGAACCAGCTGTTCGAAATCACCCGCCGCGCAGACCCGGACGGCAAAGGCATCCATGCCCGCGCCGAGACCATCAGCACCGAAGCGCCGAACCTGACGGAACAGGACGTGGCGAACGCCCTGCTCTACACCATCAACCTTTTCGCCAAGACACATGGTGAGAATTTCCGCATCAATTCGCTGTCCGATGGCTATCAGGTGATGTTGCAGGAAACAGTGAAGAAAATCAGCAACTTCAAGAACACCGTTGATTCCAACCGCTTCCAGCTTGCTTTCCAGCCGATCGTCGATCTCAAGAACGGCATCACCCACCATCACGAGGTGCTGGTGCGCTTCGAGGGAGATACCGGATTCGACAATCCATTCAGCTTCATCAGCTTCGGTGAGGAAGCGGGGGTCATCGGCGAGTTCGACCTTGCCATGTGCCAGCGCACCATCGAAGTCTTGCTGAACGCCCGCACCAACGGCCATCAACCTGTAGTCGCGGTGAATCTTTCCGGAAAATCCCTTAGTTCAGGGCTTTATCTCGACGCCTTGCGCGAAATCACAGGCAAACATGCCGGAGTGAACAAACAGCTCATCTTCGAAATCACAGAATCGGCGAAAATCAGTGATTTCGACGCTGCGAATGAATTCCTTCAAGAGCTCCGCCGCTCTGGATTCCTCTGCTGTCTGGACGATTTCGGTGTAGGAGAATCCTCTTTCAACTACCTCCGCAATTTACAGGTCGATTTCGTGAAGATCGATGGTAGTTATGTGCGCGAATCCATCGCCACGAAACGCGGCACGCACTTGCTGAAAGCCATGTCCGGCATGTGCCGTGAATTGGGTATCGTCACCATCGGTGAAATGGTGGAGGATGAAAAAGTCGCCCATCTTCTATGGGAAAACGGTGTGCGCTTTGGTCAGGGCTATTTCTTCGGTAAACCCAGTGTCGATGAAAGCACGCTGGCACAATGCGCCCAAGTGAATCCTTACTACCACGGCATCCTCCGCGCCAAAAGCTTCCGCTGATTTCACAACCCTTTGCAGTGCCACCCTATGTTCCGACGCCTGATGAAAGCCCTGCGTTATCTGTTCACCGGTGTAGTCCCTGCGGAAGAGGCGCCCTCTCCTTCTGCCACACCTAAATCCAGCGCACTCATCCTGCGTGACCATGTATCCACGCCTTCCGGCAAGCAGGTCGTCGAAGTGCGCAGCGATGGCATTCACGTCTTAAGCAATGACGGTCAAGCGGAACGCGTGATTGGCCTGCAGGATGCCGCATCCCTGAACCAAGTGGATGAAAGTATCCGCCTTCACCTCACCCAGAAACTAGCCCTGTTGCTTCCCGAAGTCCCCTCCAGCACCAAAAGCGAGCTGCTCCAACACATCCTCGATGTGATGTCCTTACTGGCGAAGGATCAAGCAGGGCGCGTGCGGCAGATCATCGCCGAAGAATTGGGCGCGTTCTATAATGCCCCCGCTGAACTGGTGAAAAAACTGGCGTGGGACGACGTTTATGAAGTGGCCTCTCCTATTCTGGAGTTTTCGCCGTTGCTCAGTGACAGAGACCTGCTCGACATCATTCAGGGAAGCACCCTTCCCGGCGTTCCGGAAGCGATCTCGCGCAGGAGCACCGTGTCAGAAGACGTCGCCGATGCACTGGTGCACCATGTGACAGAAGGCCATATCGATGAACGCGGCGAACGCATCATCTCCAACCTGCTTGACAACCCACAGGCGAATTTGAGCGAGAACGCGCTCGTCACCATCGCGGAGCATTCGGAAGACCATGAAATCTGGCATGCGCCTTTGCTTTCCCGCCCCGCATTGACTATCCGTACAGTCAATACTATCGCGCGGTTCGTCTCCCACTCGCTCATTGCGGACATGGAATCACGCCGCATGCTTAGCAAAGAGATGGCGGAAAACCTCTCCAAATCCGTCACCCATCGCTTGCAGAACCCGCATTATGACCGCGAACGCGAGGCGGAGAAAGAAGCCCTGAACCTTTACACCCAAGGCTTGCTGGATGCGGAATATATCGCCGAATCGCTAGAACTTGGCGAAAAAGAGCTTGTCACAGCGGCCTTGGGACTGCTTACAGGCTTGCCGAAGGAGACGGTGAAAAAGATTCTCGGTGCCGATGACGCGAAAGCCGCGACTGCGTTGGTGTGGAAGGCGGGAATACCTATGCGCACCGCCATTCAAGTGCAGTTGAAGCTCGCCAAAATCCATTACACGAAAATCCTCTATGCCAAAAATGGACAGGATTATCCGCTCACGGAAGAGGAGATGTTGAGGATTCTTTCGGGATACGCTGCAGGTGTCGCTGTTTAGCGGCCTTGGGAAGCAGGTGCGGATTTGAGCGATACCTTGCCGGCCAATGCATGATTTGCCAGAAGGCCGACACCGCCAAGCAGCACGACACCGACCACCGCGAATACGGCTGCTTTGCGCGAGGAAGACTCTTCTTTCGTCTTTTGCTCGCCTTTGTTGCTCGCTGCATCCTTGCGCTCAGACCATTTCTTGATGGCTGTATGCCCCGCCGCGGCAACGCCAGCCGCTCCTGCGGAGAGTGCCGCGACCTGCGTCAGCGTAGGTTTTCCGGATTTCTCTTCTACTTCGCCATCCGCTTGTTTCGCGTCAGGTCCGGGCGAAAGGCTATTGGTCTTCTGCAAATGGGATTCCATCACTGCCGAAGCGCCGAAGTGTCGGTCATTGAAGATTTTCGGAAGGTCGTTCTCAAGCTTCGCATCCGCCGAAGACTGCCGCGCATAGGCCTCATAGCCCTTGGTGATGTCTTTGGCGGCGAGCATAACGCGATCATATTCGTCGTCCGCCAATCCCTCATAGCGCTCTTTCAGCGTTTCGGGGATGGGATGTGCGTTATCCTGCACATAAGAGATGATTTCAAAGGAATCTGCGGGGGAAAAACCATTCTGACGGAAGGCATCCAGCGCGGATTCAAGGAACGGCCTTTCCGCACGGCGCTCCGCCAATGCGTTTTCCTTTGCCTGCTTCCCTTTAGAACGCGCCATATCAGTCCTTTTCAGTATTGCGCTCATCATAGCGCAGCTACGTCTGCGCGGATAGTGAAGTTTTTTTTACAATTCCGCAAGGAATCTGCGTATTTCGAGCCATATTTTATGGTCGACGCCCGATAATGCCAGCTCCGCAATCTCTGCTGGAGTGTACCATTCCGCGCTTTCACCCGCCCAATCCAGTTTTATGAATCGGATTTCCGCTTCACTGCGGAAATGGCTATATACTTGCGTTACAAAACTCACAACCGCGGTCTCCGCAAGATTAATCCGTCGATTTTCGATGAAAAAATGGTTGGTTTCGAGCGGAATTTGCACAAAACCGTATAATCCATTCAGGAATTTGCCTTCCCGCTGTGTCAGGTGGATTTTACCCGCCGCATCCATTAACGCCATGGCGCGTGAAGAGCGTGTAGGCACGGCCTTCTTCTGCACCTTTTCGGGGTAAGCTTCGGGATTCAGCTTGCCTTCACAGATTTCATTGGCTGGGCATTCACCGCATTTCGGCGCGCGTTTGAGGCAAACCGTGGCGCCGATGTCCATCATCGCCTGATTGTAATCGAAAGGATTTTCATCATCCAGCAGCTGAAATGCCTTTTCCCATAAATCATCGGTTTTGGGGGATTTTATGGCAAAAATCCGGCACACAACGCGCTTCACATTGGCTTCCATGACGGGAACGGGCGCATGGTGGGCAAAGGCAGCTACTGCATGCGCCGTGTTCCGCCCAATTCCCGGTAGGGCTTGCAAATCCTCCACCTCAACAGGAAGACTTGGGGCGGCGCGCATGGCGGCATCGTGCAGATTCGCAGCACGGCTGTAATATCCAAGCCCTTCCCACGCTTTCACCACCGCATCGCGCGGTGCATCCGCCAAAGCCTGAAGGGTGGGAAATTTTTCGAGGAACGGGCTATAGAATCGCTCCAGAACGGTTTTCACCTGCGTCTGTTGCAGCATCACCTCGCTGATGTATATCGCATAGGAATCCGCGGTATTGCGCCACGGAAGGTCGCGCCGCCCGTGCACCGCATACCAAAGATGCAGTTTTTGGTGGAATTTTTTGACGGATCGCGTCGTTTTCATGCGGTTTTTATTGCCTTTCGGAATCAGCAGACCTTACAATACTTCCATGATGACAGACAAGTTATACCATGGCCTCCGCCTTTTGACGGCAGTGGCATTTCCACTTCTCTCCCTAGCAGCCTGCGGCGGGTCGGATGATGCCATCACCACTCCAGTGAAAATCGTCGCTTTTGGCGATAGCCTGACCGCGGGCTACAACCTTCCCGCCGATGCAGCCTTTCCTTCCCAACTGCAACAGAAATTCCTGAGCCAAGGCTCAACCGGTGTGACCATCGAGAATCAGGGGATTTCCGGCGATACAACGCAAGATGGCGTGCAACGCTTGAACAAGGTTCTGGAAGCAAAGCCGGACATCGTGATTCTGGAGCTGGGTGCTAATGACATCCTGCGCGATGCCCCCGCTGAAAAAGCGCGGAGCAACCTGCGCCAAATCATTTCCGAGCTGCAAAAAGCGAATGTGACCGTGATTTTGACGGGCATCCGCGTGAACGGGATTTTCGCCATGCGCGCTTCAACGGGACAATATCGCGACCTATTCACCGATCTCGGCAGCGAAATGGGCGTGGAGACCTATCCCCATTTCCTTGACGGAGTGATGGGACAGAAAGAATTGAACCTGCAAGATGGGCTGCACCCGAACCGCGATGGCATCACCGTTATTGTAGAGAACATCTATCCGCTGGTGCATGAAGTGGCGGTGGATGTGGCAAAGCGCAAAGGCGAATAGCTTTAGCGCACATAAATCCTTGATAATCCCACCGCCTCCGCCTATCTTCACTTCTCCTACCAGATAAATACAGGATTCCCCATGGCAACATCCCTAGAAAAAAAATGTGAAGAAAAGGGTTTGAAGATGACCGGCCAACGCCGTGTCATCGCGCGCGTGCTTTCCGAATCGGAAGACCATCCGGATGTTGAATTGCTGTATCAGCGTTCTTCCGCAGTGGATTCCGGCATCTCTATCGCCACAGTCTACCGCACCGTTCGTCTCTTCGAAGAAGCGGGCATTATCTCCAAGCATGATTTCGGTGATGGGCGCTCCCGTTATGAAGAGATGGACGATGAACACCACGACCACCTCATCGACATGCGCACCGGTGAAGTCATTGAATTCACCAATGACGAGATCGAACGCCTTCAAGAGACTATCGCCAAAACGCTCGGCTACAAGCTCGTCGGCCACCGCCTTGAGTTGTACGGCATCCCACTGAACGATAAGTCAGCGAAATAACCTGTGACCCAACCCTGCCCTTTCGTCGAAATCACCGGAAAAGAGCACGGCATCATCCTGTCTTTGGCCTATGCCACGGCGGAAAACTTCGCTGGTCGCCCCGTCTATAAAGCGGATGCCCGTGCATTCCTGCACCCGAAGGCGGCAGAATGCCTAGTGCGCGCCATAAGAATCGCTAGGATTCAGGGTTATACCTTCAAAGTGTTCGACGCTTACCGCCCACCGGAAGTGCAATGGGTATTCTGGGGACATACCCCCGACCCGGATTTTCTCGCCAATCCGCGCCGAGGCTCGCCGCATTCCCGCGGCGTCGCGGTGGATTTGACCCTCTGCGATGCAGATGGGAACGAGCTGGACATGGGCACAGCCTTCGACGCCTTCACACCCTTGTCTTATCACGAAAATCAAGAGGTATCCGCCGAAGCGCAGCGCAACCGTCTGCTACTCATGGGCATCATGACCACCGCCGGATGGGACTTCTACCGCAATGAATGGTGGCATTACCAGCTTTTCAACTCGCGGGACTATACGCTTTATACGGATGCAGAGGCGGGTACGGAGATGATTACCCATGAAATCGCCGCTGAAGCGGAACGCACAAAAAACGCACATTTAGCAGCCGACGCAGCGAATTCTTAACCATCTGTTAGTAATTCGGGCGTAAGATGAACACATCACCATTCTCAAGGATGCCACATGGCCATCGACGCGATTAACACAGCACTGAGCGGACTTTTCGCTTCCTCCCGCAGCTTGGCGGTGAGCGCGAATAATGTCGCCAACCTGCAGACCACCCAGACGACCGACGGCAAAGGCAATACCGTCAACTCGCCCTATGTGCCCCAGCAGGTGAACAAATCCACCGTGCAGAACGGTGGCATGACGACTTCGCTTTCCGACATCTCCCCCGCTTCCGTCAGCTTCTTCGCGCCGGACAATTTGGCGGCGGATGAAAACGGCATCACCGCTTTCCCCAATGTGAATCTGGAACAGGAAGTGTCGAATCAGCTACAGGCTGCGAATCTCTACAAAGCGAACGCCAGCGTCATCAAACGCGAGAATGAAGTCTTCCAATCGCTTCTGGACATCACTGGCTGATTGCCGAACGACCGACCAAGCACTTATAAAAAAACCGCCCCTTGAGGCGGTTTTTTTTATTCCATGATAATCACTTAAACCGGCTCTACCGATGTGACTTCGGGGATGTAGTGTTTCAGCATGTTCTCGATGCCCTGCTTGAGCGTAGCGGTCGAGCTGGGGCAGCCGGAGCAGGAACCATGCATCTCCAAGCGCACCACGCCATCCGCATCGAAACTGTGGAAGACGATGTCACCACCATCCATGGCCACTGCAGGGCGCACGCGTGTATCGATGAGTTCTTTAATTTGCGCGATGACGGGATATTCGTCACCTTCCACCACCGCACCACCAGAAACGACAGGTTTCGCAACGGCTTCCTGTAACACAGGCTTGCCGGACACATAATGATCCATGATGGTCGTGAGCAGCAAGGGTTTCAGCACGTTCCAGTCGCCATCTTCTTTCTTCGTGACGGTGATGAAATCACGCCCAAGGAAAATCGCGCTGACCGAGGCGATGTCGAACAATGCAAGCGCCAGCGGG
>VGDC01000087.1 GCA_016869895.1 Alphaproteobacteria bacterium | reverse complement strand
TCTCCCTGCCCCGCGAACTCGGCAATCACCCAGACACGGGTAAACCCATCCTCGCTGGCCTCGGACGCTTCGGCCCTTACCTGCTGACCGACGGGAAATACACGACCTTGCGCAATGATGATGTGCTGACCATCGGCATCAACCGTGCCGTAGCCGTGCTGGCGGAAGCCAAAGCCCCCGCCAAGGCCGCCGAGCCCATCCGCACCATCGGCAAACATCCGGAAAACAATGCGGATTTGCAGATTTTCGAAGGCAAATACGGCCCTTACATCAAATTCGGTAAAGTGAATGCCTCCCTCCCCCGCGACGCGGATGTGAACACGTTCTCGCTGGAAGAAGCCATCGCACTGATTGAGAAGAAAAGCGCAACGCCCGGTGGAAAGAAAAAATCGGCTCCCAAGAAGAAAGCCGCGCCGAAAGCTGAAAAAGCGGTACCCAAGGCTGAGAAACCGGCCGCAAAAGCAGCAAAACCTAAAGCGAAAAAGGCATAAAATTGAGCAAAAAAGACGATAGATTTCCGCCCGGTATCCCCAGTAAAGAGATGCTGGTGGAGTTCATTCGTCAGTTCGATTCGCCCCCAAGCAAACGCGAGATAGCCTATGCCTTCAAGATCAAAGGCGATGAAGACCGCGTAGTGCTGAAAGACATGCTCCGCCAGTTGAAAAAGGAAGGCATCCTTGGGCGGGCGAATAAAAGCCACGATACCGCGCAGAATGAAATCCGCAGTGGCAAACGCCCCAAACTGGCGGATAGCGTGCGTTTGATGCGCGTCATTGGTTTCAATCCGTCCGGCAAGCTGCAAGCCAAACTCGTCGATAGCGACGACCGCGAGCCGTATATTTTGCATTACGGAGAAGAAGTGCCGAACCCGCATGACGAAATCATGGCGCGTATCGACACACAGAATCCTGAAAACCGCAAAGCCACGCTCATACGCGTGCTACCACCCCGCATGACCCATGTACTGGGTATCTTCCATGGCGTCGGCGAACATGGCCGTATAGAGCCCGTGAACCGCAAGATTCAGGAAGAATTCGCGGTACGCTCCGGCGAGACCAAGAATGCGCAGGATGGGGAACTGGTCTATTGCGAGCTGATTGACTCGAATCAACCCGCACGCCGTGGGTTGCGTCTTGTAAAGGTGCTGGAGCGCATCGGCCGCATGGATGCGCCGAAATCCGCCAGCCTCATCGCTATCCAGAACCAAGACATTCCCATGGAATTCCCTGCGGAAGCGGTGCGCATCGCGGAAAGCGCGCAACCGCCCGTGATGCAGAAGGGACGCGTGGACTTGCGCGATTATGACCTCGTGACCATCGACGGTGCGGATGCGCGCGATTTCGATGACGCCGTTTGGGCAGAACCCACGAAAGACGGCGGCTGGCATGTGCTGGTGGCCATCGCCGATGTGGCGCATTACGTGCATTTCGGCACGGCTTTGGACAACGAAGCATTCCTGCGCGGAAACTCGGTGTACTTCCCCAACCGCGTCGTGCCGATGCTGCCGGAGGCACTCTCCAACGGTCTGTGCTCGCTGAACCCCAATGAAGACCGCTATTGCCTTGCGGTGCATCTGTGGATCGACAACAAGGGTAAAACCACGAAATATGAGTTCGTGCGTGGATTGATGCGCTCGAAAGCGCGGTTGACCTATGAGCAGGTGCAAGCGGCGCATGACGGCGAACCGGGAATGGTGCCTGAAGCCATCCTGAAAAATGTCATCGAACCGCTATACGGCGTGTTCCGCGTGCTGGACAAACGCAGGCAGGAGCGCGGCGCGCTTGACCTCGACCTGCCGGAACACAAAGTGGCGATTGATCCTACCAGCGGTCGCATCACCTCCATCAGCGTGCGCGAGCGATTCGACAGCCATAAACTCATCGAAGAATGCATGATCGCCGCGAATGTGGCAGCGGCGAATGCTATCGAAAAGGCCGATGTGCCGGGCATCTTCCGTGTGCACGAGACACCGGATTTCGAGCGCGTGATGAACTTGAGAACTTTTCTTAAACAAATGGGATATTCCATTGTTAATAAGGAAGAAATATCGCCTCACCACTTCAATGAAGTGTTGACGGAAGTGAAGGATAAACCGGAGGCGCATGTCATCCATCTGTCCATTCTGCGAAGCCAGATGGCGGCGTTCTATCACCCCAAGAATCTGGGTCATTTCGGCCTATCGCTGGATGAATATACGCATTTCACCTCGCCCATCCGCCGCTATTCAGACCTTATTGTGCACCGCACGTTGATTGATGTGATGGATGCGGTAGACCGCGAACAAGATGGATTATCCGCCGCACAGGCAGAAAACCTTGGCACGATCTCGACGCATATTTCCCAGACGGAACGCCGCGCCATGCTGGCAGAGCGCGAGGCGCGGGAACGCTATATCACCAATTACATGGCGGATAAAGTTGGCAAGGAATTCGATGCCATCGTGGCCAGCGTTAACAGCTTCGGCATGTTCGCGGAACTGCGCGAAAACGGCGCACAGGGCTTGATTCCGCTGCGTAGCCTTGGCAGCGATTTCTGGCTTTTCGAGAAAGAACTGAACCGCATCGTCGGGCGGCGCACGGGTGAGGTCTTCCACCTCGGTCAACGTCTTCGCGTGGTGCTGGTGGAGGCGAATACCCTCACCGGTTCGCTTCAGTTCGGCATCGTCGGGCGGGAAGTGGCAGGCCATAACCCACCGAAGCGCCGCGATGCAAGGCACTCGCAGGATGACCGCCGCAACTCCAGAAAAACAGACTTCCGCAGCGGAAACGGCGGCAAAAAAGAGGACGGCGGAAAGAAAAAACCCTTTGGAAAGGGTAAAAAGAAGCCGAAAACCTCGCAACATAAGCTGGAAAACAAGCACGGAAAGCGGTATAAGAAAAAATAGTGAATGGAGTAACCACTATGACCGCAAAACCGCTGACAGCCGCCAAAGCCCGAATTTACCGCCCTGCAAAGACCGCCATGCAGTCCGGCCGCGCGAAAACGCGCGTTTGGCTGCTGGAATATGAACCCGCGCCGAAATTCGCCGACCCTCTGATGGGATGGACAGGCAATGCAGATACGCGACAGCAGCTGCGCATCAAGTTCTCCACCCAGCAAGCGGCGGAAGAATATGCGAAATTGAATGGCATCCCCTATGAAGTGGAACTGCCCCATAACCGCGAGCTTCAGCGCAAGTCCTATGCGGATAATTTCGCATTTGACCGCGTGCCGACGCATAATCTCGCAAAAGCCGATTCCCAGTCATAATTCGGTAATACTTCTGTGCTAGGTTTAGAGCACTGTATCGCAGTGGAGTAGCAGGCGATGGCCGTCAAGAATTTCGATATGCCCGATGACATGAGTATGGAAGAAGCCCAGAACTTCTTCAGCTCGAATAGCACCAGCATCTCGATCGATTGTGACTTCGGCGGCCGCATCGCGCCCTTCCCTGTGTACATCGGCGAACCGAAGGCGGATTCTCACCCCTTGCATCATCAGGCGAACTGGCTGCAAGTGGAACGCGGCGGCACCATCCCACCGGATGTGATGGCTAGCTTCGAGACTTTGCAGAAAATCGCCGCGGAGAATAACGTCTCCTTCCAGATGCTTTGCGTCTACGCCTTCGGCGAAGCGCAGAACGGGCAGCAGGAAGGTGGCACTGACGACGCGTTCTCGCTCGCGCCGCCGGAAACGCCGGAAATGATTCCCGCCGAACCCGTGTTCGAGGAAACGCCGCCGGAAGAACAGAAATTCGACGCCGATTCCGATGCCGCAGCCGCCATGGCCGCCTTCAGCAGCTATCAGCAGCGCATCGAAGAGGAACAGGAAGAGAAGAAAACGCCTTACTCAACGCCGCCCATTCAGGACTGATGAGAAATGCCCGAAGCTGAACTGCCGCAAAAAGAGGAAAGTGGTCCCCCGCCGAAACCGAAGGGGGATAATGCGGCATTGCTTAAATCGCATGCTGAGGACATCGCTTTGCTTCATGAAAAGCAGCAGAATCTTGAACTGCGCGAAAAGCTTTACCACGACCCGACGCATGTGGAACTGCGCCGCGCGGATTTCGTTTCGGCCATCGGCAAATACATGGCTCCCACACAGGACACCCTTGTCCGTCACCACCACCTTGTGCTCGACCGCTCGAATGGCCTCGACTATCACCCCATGGGTTCGCCTTTCGACAATGTCGTGACGCAGATGTTCCGTGATCCGGCCTTCTCCAAGACCAACCACCCGAATTATTTCGATTACGAGCCGCTGCGCGACAATATCGCTATCGTGCGCAACTACATCCTTTCCTCGCTTTCCGAAGGTGTTGACCTGAGCAGCGACGAAAATAAATCCAAAACCGTGCGTAATCTGGAAGACATGGGCCGCGAAATCGGCGTGGCTCTTGAGCGCGGCATGGGCTTCCCCCGCCCCGGCGTGGCGACCATCGACGCGACGAAAGCCAGCCAGCCCGGCGAAGGCGCGGCGGAAATCTATAAGTTCCTGCTGGAGAAGCAGTCGAACAACAAATTCTTCCATGGCATCAAGTCCATGTTCGGGTTCGATTATTCGTCGTGGAATCTGCCACCGCTCGATGTCTCGCCGTTCACCCAAGAGAATGTCGAGGCGTTCAAATCCCATGGTGTCGGCCATAACGGCGATACACTGCGCGATTTCAGTGACGCGGAATATACGCCACCACAGCCTCTGCCCGCCGTCGAACACGAGGTGCCGCAAGACACCCCCGCGCCCATTGAGCAAGACAGCAACAATCCCCAGAAACTGGCGGTCATCGGCGCTTCGCTTGCCGGAACGGCTTTCTCGCTGGAGCGCGTGCGCAAGCTGCCAAAGCCAGTGCGTGAAGAATCCATTGAAATCGCTCGCTATATCCTCGACAACCTGAAATTCGGCGTGGGCGAATCCGCACCGCGCGATGCATGGCTAATGCGTCCTGAAGAGCAGGTCATCGAAGAAAGTAATTCGCTGGTCAGCGTCGCGGGTTTCTATGCGGATGTGTATAATAATGCAGTCACGCTGAACCCGAATGCGAAGAACGATGCAGTGCTTCTCGAAACCAACGAGACACTCGGAAAGCTGGCCTATCTGGTGAAAGAGACCAGCGCGCAGCAGCATGAAGCGAATGGCAATATCGTGGATGCGGAATTGCTGCGTGCGGAAATTGCCAATTATCCCGACAGCTGGAAGAATGTGGATGAGACCAGCATGGGTGCGATGCTTGACCGCGTGAAAGCTGGCCTCGACCGTGGGGAAGACCTTGTGAAACAGGCACTCGCCGATGGCGTGCAGCTGGCTCCCGTTGAAGTGAACGCAGCGAATGCGGAAGATAAAAAAGGCACGCTGCATGATCCCGCGATTCTTGCCGCCACATTGGACGCTCAGATTCTGCAACAAGTGAAGGCGCAGGTGGTGCAGCAGCAGAACAAGGCACAGGCTCCGCTTTCGGCAGAACCTGTGAAAATCACTCCGGTTCCAGATGCGCTTAAGGGCTTGTCAGCCGAAAGCCTTGCGGCAGTTCGCAAAATGAACGCTAACATGACGCGCCAGACTGCCGCGAAAGCGACCAGTATGGCTGGTGCTGAAGCCACGCTTGCCCAGCCCGATCCCAAAGCTGCGCTGCGCAAAGGCCCGCAATTCGCTTCCGTCTCTTCCACCTCTACCTCTAACGGTGCATTCGGCAAATCGGTGGATTACCGCTCGACAGTACGCCCGCAGGAAGCCGAGCAAATCAAGACACGTTAATGCGTTAAGCATAATAAAAAAGGCGCTTCCACATGGAGCGCCTTTTTTTTATTTATGAATGGTCAATCAGCGAACGATGGGTTGTGCACTCTGGTCCGCCGGCGCCGGCATGTTCGGCAAAGCTTCTTCACCAACCAACCCCTGTTCATTGAAATAACGCAGTGCGCCGGGATGGAACGGAGCGATGTTTCCCTCTTTGATCATTGAATCCTTGTTCAGACGAGAGAACACGGGGTGCAAAGTCTTGAAAGCATCGAAGTTCTCGAAGACGGTCTTCACGAACTGATAAATATCTTCTTCGTTCTCGGATTCGTTCGTGACGAGGGTGGCCTTCACACCGAAGGTCTTGATGTTCTCCGGGTTATTATTATACATGCCTCCCGGAATGACCGAGACGGTATAGAAGGGGAATTTCTCCATGAGCGTCTCGACGACTTCGCCATCGACGGGAATCAACACCGCGTCGCACAGCGTTGTCACTTCCTGAACAGCACCGTTCGGGTGGCCGCCAGTGTAGACCATGGCGTCGATGGTGTTATCGCAGAGTTCCTTGCCCTGCTCCGTCACTTTCTTTTCCATCGCGAGTTTGAAGTCGCGCACCGTCCAGCCTTTGGCTTTCATGAGCATTTCCATGGTGGCACGCATGCCAGAACCGGGGCTGCCGATATTGACGCGCTTGCCTTTCAAATCATCCAGCGTCTTGATGCCGGAATCTTTACGCGCGATGAGGGTGAAAGGCTCGCCGTGCAGCGAGAACAGAGAACGCAAGGTTTTGTCCGGCCCGATGCGCTCGAACAAAGCTGTGCCGTTATAAGCATGGTATTGCCAGTCGGACTGGGCGATGCCCATGTCCAGCTCGTGCAAGCGCAGGGCATTCAGGTTATAGATCGACCCGCCAGTAGAAAGCACGCGGCAGCGCGGCGCGAATGTTTTGGTGCGCTCCATGAGGATACACATCGCGCCCGCTGCAGGATAATAAACACCATCGATGCCAGCCGTGCCGATGAAGAAATCACCGGATTGCTCGGCGGCGGAAGCCGTGGCAGCGGAGAAAAGCAAACCAGCGGAAAGGCAGACCGCGGTCAGATTACGCCAGGTGTTCTGCATGGGATTTCTCATGGGGCAACCTATGTGTCAGAGCGAAGAGCCGAGTTTATAGACCTGATTGATATAATCCGTCCAAAAGCGTTCAAGGTCGTGGAGTGTCTCGTTGATTTCCGAAAGTTTCGCGATGCCGGGCGCGGCGGTCTTGAGCGAATCGATGTGACGCTGATAGAGCGCATCGATGACTGTGCAGAGCTTCAAGCCTTTATCGGAAAGACGGATGCGAGTGGAGCGTTTATCGTGCGGCGCTTTCTCCTGAATCAGATACTCGTTCTCGACGAGTTTCTTGACGTTATAGGAGACATTCGAGCCGAGGTAATACCCACGGTTAGTCAATTCGCCGACGGTGAGTTGCTCATTGCTGATGTTATAAAGGATAAGCGTCTGGACGTTGTTGATGTCGTCGATTTTCAGACGGTCAAGCTCGGTCTTCACCACATCAAGGAAGCGGCGGTGGAGGCGTTCGACGAGCAGGATGGTTTCGATGTAAACGTCTTTGACCATGGCGATACCGTCAGTTGGGCGTGTTCAATAGGCAGCTTTATTTTTAGAGGCGAAGCCCCTAAAAGACAAGCCTATTCGTCACCCATCTTCAGTGCGGCGATGAACGCCGACTGCGGA
>VGDC01000086.1 GCA_016869895.1 Alphaproteobacteria bacterium | reverse complement strand
AGAAGATGGGGGTGGATTCGTTATGCAGTTTGATGCGCGCCGCGTGGCTGGGCATCATGATCTTCATGAATTCCTTGGCGCGTTTATGGGCTTCCTCGCCGGATACCACGATGTCTTTGATGTCGGAGGAGTAGAGATCACGCAGCGAGCGTTTGATGATGTCGGCTTCCTCGTGGACGATGGCGGGCGCGGTGGAGGACAGCGTCAATTCGCGGATATTGTCCCACAGCTTGAGGAGGTAGTCGAAGTCGCGTTTGATCTCGGCGCGGGTGCGGTCGATACCCGCCGTGCGGATGATGGCGCTCATGCCGTTCTCCGTGCGCATATCCTCGGAGATTTCCTTCAGACGCTTGCGGTCTTCGCTGCTGGAGATCTTGCGCGAGATACCGCCGGTCTTGGGCGAGTTGGGCATCAACACGCAGTAGCGGCCCGCCAGCGAAATATAGGTGGAGAGCGACGCGCCTTTGTTGCCGCGCTCTTCCTTGATGACCTGTACGAGGATGACCTGATTCTTCTTGATGACTTCCTGAATCTTGTAATGGCGCAGGAAGTTGGCTTTGCGGCGGCGGGTGAAGTCGTCTTCATCGGCAAGGCCATCGCCCTGACCGGTGGTTTCGACGATATCCTCCTGATGGGGCTTTTCGCCTTTTTCATGGCGGTCGCCACGCTCGGTGCGTTCACGGCGCGGCTGCGCGCCTTCTTCGCCTTCTTCAGCGGAGCGGATGTCATGGGCGACAGGGGTGTCGGATGAGGTGTCAGACGCGGCTTCAGCGGTCGCTTCCGGCAGCAGCTCTGCTTCTTCGATGATGTCGGATTTCGCCACTTCCGGTTCTGCGGCAGCGGCGGGAATGCTGCGCCCTTCATCGTTCAAGGCAGCGTGTCCGGCGGCGATTTCCTCTTCTTCCTTCGCTTCGGCGGCGACGGCTTCCGCCTCTTCGCTGCCTTTCAGCACGTCCGTGTCCACCGCATCGGAGATGACAGCATCCACAGGAATCGGCTCTTCGCTTACAGTCTCAGAAGATACGATGCTTTCATCACGGAAATCGTTCTCGCCGTCGAATGCCGCATCAAGCTCGACGGGAATCGGGTTGCCGTTCTCATCCAGCTGGGGTTCGGCATTTTCAGGGCGGTCGCCACGCTCACGGCCACGGTTGCGGCCACGACGGCGGCCACGGCCACGGCGGCCATTGCGGTCACGTTCGCCACGCTCGCCGCGTTCGCCGTTCTCTTCGCGTTCGGGGCGGGGAGTGTCGCGTTCTTCCTCTTCCGCCTGTGCTTTCTCGAACTCTTGCGCCACTTCTTCGAGCAGGCGTTTACGGTCGGCGACGGGAATCTGGTAATAATCGGGGTGGATTTCCGAGAAGGGCAGGAAGCCTTGGCGGCCACCGCCGTATTCGACGAAGGCGGCTTGCAGCGATGGTTCTACACGCGTCACTTTCGCGAGGTAGATATTGCCTTTGTTCTGGGTTTTGGTGGTGGCGCTGATGTCGAATTCGTGGATGCGCTGGTCGTCAGCGATGATGACACGGGTTTCTTCGGTATGCGTGGCATCGATAAGTAGGCGTTTGGTCATGGCGTGGTCACTCCGTTAAGGAGACCCCTTGCCATGGTCGTTGGTCAGACCACAGTTGTCCTGCCAGCCCCTTGGGCTGTTTCATTCATCCGGCTATCTGCATACATGGCTTTTTGCACATCATGAATCGGTTTAACTGCTTAAAAATAATAACTTAAAAGTCTATTTCGTTTGACACTAACGACCATCACATCAGGAGGTCAATAGGTGGTTATATAAAAATCTGTTCAGCCTTGCAGGCTGGTTTGTTTGTTTGCATCGGGCTTTCCATCTTGCTGGCCTCAGGCTTTTCTGCCTTTCAGAGGAGCTGGGCGGTCACCCGGAATGTTCTGTCTATCTCTGTCTTTCCGCTGTCCTGCACAGGGGAATCTCTCGCCGCCGGATGGCGCATCACCGCTTTCCTTAGCATGGTGCTAAAGGCATGGCGGGTGTCCTGCAGTTTAACTTCCACCTTGCAGACACAACAATAGGCTGTGTGGCAGGGAAGGGCAGGGAGCGGGGGTGTTCCTCGGTGCGGCATGGCATCGAACCATGCTGACGTCCCCCACTATAACCAGAGATTCGACTTTCCACAATGGCTTTATTCCGATTTATGACATTCCCCAGCTTTATAAGACGCTTGCCATGGCGGCGCATTCGTGGCACACCTAAAACCCGAACGAATAAGAGGTTTTGTGCGGAAACTCCCCTTTGCCACATTGTTGAAATACGTCTTCGCCGCCCTCATGGTGTTTTGGGTGATGCTTCTGCCCGTCCCGTCCATGGCGGCCTCCGTTCTGGTGAATAAGTTCGAGGTTATCAGTGAACCTACGAAAGAGACCATCCATCTCACCCTCGGCCAGACTGTAGAGGAGAAGGTCTTCACGCTTCCCAACCCCGACCGCCTCGTCATCGACGTACCCACGCTGGAGTGGAAAGTGCAGCAGGGCTTGCCCGCCAGCTATAGCGGACATTGGTTCAAAGGTATGCGGGTGGGGCGTTTTAGTCCCACCGTCACGCGCATCGTCTTCGACCTTGCAGGGCCTATGAAAGTGGCGCAATCCTCGCTCAAGACCTCCGCAAATGGCGCGGTCTTGACCATCGAAGTCGCTTCCCCTTCCGGTGCGACTGCCCCGAAACAGCCGAATCCCGCTCCTGCCGAACAGCGGCAAACCAGCCAATCCACGAACGACTGGGCGGCACTGGCCGAGCGCAGCAGCGTGGCCAAGCCCCTTCCGGCGGGTGTCACCTTCAAGACCATCCCCATTCCTCAGTTCAAGCCTCCCGTGCGCACCCAAAAACCCATCATCGTCATCGATGCGGGGCATGGCGGGCAAGACCCCGGTGCCATCGGCGCGTCCGGCACCCATGAGAAGAATATCACCCTCGATTACGCCCGTGAACTCAGCAAGGAATTGCTCCGCACTGGCCGCTATCACGTCGTCCTGACCCGCGATGACGACCGCTTCATCATGCTGCGCGACCGTTTAGGCATTGGTAGGCAGGCGAAGGGGGACATCTTCATCTCCATCCACGCGGATACCGCCGAAAACCCCGCAACCAACGGTTTCTCCATCTATACCCTCTCCAACACCGCCTCCGATGCCGAGGCCGAAGCCCTAGCGACCCGCGAGAACAAGGTGGACTTGGTCTATGGCCTGAATCTGTCGAATGAGCAGAAGGACGTCACCGAAATTCTCATCGACCTCGCCCAGCGCGAAACGATGAACAAATCTTCCCGTCTGGCAGACATCCTCGTGGCGAATCTCTCCAAAGGCATCAAGCCGCTGCCCAATACCCACCGCTATGCCGGATTCGCTGTCCTCAAAGCACCCGACGTCCCTTCCGTACTCATCGAGATAGGCTTCCTCTCCAATAAAGAGGATGAAAAGCGCATCAAGACCGATGCCTACCGTAAAAAAGTGGTGTCTTCGTTGGTGGAGGGGGTGGATGCCTATTTTAAAGGCCGCCGTGTAGAATAATAGTTGAAAAAGATAGCGAATTTTTAGAAATAGTTGCTATTATGCGCGGAATTTCGAACGTTTTTGGTCACTTTTAGGCACTTTTTTGTTATGTTTCGGTGGATCGCTACAGGTCTGGTAACGCTGATGATGCTGGCTCTTGTGGGAGGTTTCGCGACCTTCGTGGTGCTGCAGCATTACGGAAAGCAGCTGCCGACGCTGGAGAAGCTGCAGAACTATCAACCCGACACCGCGACGCGGCTTTATGCGGGTGATGGCAAGCTGCTGGTGGAATACGCCACGGAGAAGCGCGTGTTCGTGCCGCTGACGGCGATTCCGAAACAGGTGCAGCAAGCGTTCCTCTCGGCGGAGGACAAGAATTTCTACAACCATCCGGGCGTGGATTTTCAAGGCATCGTGCGCGCGGCACTGGATAACCTGAGCAATATGGGCAGGAACGCGCCGCTGAAGGGCGCATCGACCATCACCCAACAGGTGGTGAAGAACTTCTTGCTGACCAACGAGCAATCCATCGAGCGCAAAATCAAGGAGGCCTTGCTGGCCTTCCGCATCAGCAAGGTGATGAGTAAGGATAAGGTGCTGGAGTTGTACCTGAACGACATTTACCTCGGTGGCGGGGCGTATGGCGTGGCGGGCGCGGCATTGCATTATTTCAACAAGTCGCTCGACGACCTGACGCTGGAGGAATCCGCGTTCCTCGCAGCTTTACCCAAAGCCCCGAACAACTATAACCCCCAGCGTCGCTATGAAGCGGCCAAAGCGCGCCGCGACTGGGTCATCAGCCGCATGCAGGAAGATGGCTACATCGATGCGGTGATGGCCAAGGAAGCCACAGAAAAGCCCATCGTGACGGCGGATCAGGACGCGACGGAATTCGCCAATGCGGCCTATTTCGCGGAGGAAGTGCGCCGCAAGATCGTGGCGATGTATGGCGGGGCGGTGCTTTACGGCGGTGGCCTGACCGTGCACACGACCGTCGACCCCGTATTGCAGCGTTATGCCACCAAAGCCCTGCGCAAAGCGATGATCGCCTATGACCGTCGCCATGGTTTCCGTGGTCCTGTGGCGCGTGTGGACATCGGCAACTGGCGCGAGGGACTGGTGCAGTTCAGCGAGAAGACCCCGCTGCCGCTCATCGAGAATCAACGCCTTGCGGTGGTATTGCAGGTGAATGACGACAACGCGCGCATCGGCTTCTCCAACGGATTGGATGCGCGCATTCCCTTCGCCCAGATGAAATGGGCAAGCAGCAGCGCGAAGAAACCTGCGGATGTCATCGGTGTGGGTAACGTCATCGTCACTGCGCCGATAGAGTTGAAAGAGGGCGAAAAACCTGCCGAGCCGGAAGAATATCAGCTGGCGCAGATTCCAGCGGTGAATGGCGCGTTCATGGCGATGGATCCGCATACAGGCCGCGTGGTGGCGATGGTCGGCGGCTATAGCGCGCAGGATTCCGAGTTCAACCGCGCGACTCAGGCGAAACGTCAGCCCGGTTCGGCCTTCAAACCTTTCGTGTATCTGACCGCGCTGGAGAACGGCTTCACGCCTTCCACCATCGTGATGGACACACCGCTTTCCTTGAGCCAAGGCCCCGGCCTGCCGCTGTGGCAGCCGAAGAACTACGGCGGCGATTTTCTGGGCCCCACCACGCTGCGCCGTGGTCTGGAGCAGTCGCGCAACGTGATGACCGTGCGTCTCGCCTTGCAGGTGGGCATCGAGCGCATTTTGAATCTGGCGTATCGCTTCGGCATTTATGAGAAGCTGCCGCCGAATTTCTCCATCGTGCTCGGCTCTTCTGAGACGACCATGGACAAGCTGGTGAATGCCTATGCGATGCTGGTGAACGGCGGCAAGCGCGTGCAGCCCTCGCTTATCGAGCGTATTCAAGACCGCAACGGCAAGACCATTTTCCGCCGTGATAACCGTGCCTGTGAAGGCTGCACGGCGAATGACGACCTCGTGCCTTTGAGCGAAACCCCGCCGCTGCCAGCCGATGCACGGGAGCAGGTGGTCGACCCACGCGTGGCCTATCAGATGGTGTCCATTCTGGAAGGCGTGGTGCAGCGGGGCACGGGCACATCCGCGAAAGTATTGGGTCGCCCTGTAGCAGGTAAGACGGGTACGACCAACGACAGCCGTGACGCATGGTTCGTAGGCTTCACGCCTGACCTCGTGGCGGGTGTGTACCTCGGCTATGACACGCCGCGCAAGCTGGGCGCGAAGGAAACGGGCGGCAAGGCCGCGCTTCCGGCCTTCATCGACTTCATGGGCAATGCGCTGAAGGACAAGCCTGCGCTGCCGTTCCGCATTCCCAACGGTATCCGCCTGACGCGGATGGACGTGCAGACCGGACAACCGCCGGGGCCGGGCTCTGCGCCGAAGAACATCATCTTCGAGGCGTTCAAGAGCGAACAGGAGCCGGGCTCTATGCCGGTGCTGGACGTGACCACGCCTATCTTCGATCCGGTGGATGCGGTAGACCCGAATCTCTTGCCTGCGCCTGACGAGGGAGGCTCCCCGCTGCCAGCCGTGCCGCCGCCCGCGTCGGAATCGCCGGATTTCATCACCCCTGAGCCGACACCTTCCGTGTCGGGCACAGGTGGTCTTTATTAACTTTCGGTCGCCCCGTGATTTTCTCCTGAAAATCACATGGGCTGCCGCTTAACTCCGTTGACCTACGGTTCGCGGGCTGATGGCTCCGGGCGACTGCTGTCGCCCGTTCTTGTCCCACGCTAGCGAGGATTATATTAAGAGAAACAAAGGATGGCAGCAGCCATCCAGAGCCATCAGCCCGCGAGAGCGGCGCGCCATGTGCTTCGAGACCGAAAAATTGATGGATAGCCATCTATTTTTCTAGTCGAAGCAGGATGTCGCGCAGCGGGCGCATTAAAGGACTAGATATGAAAGCAGAAATCGTCACTCTCACCGATAACATCAAGCAGTCCACCGCGCTGCTGAGGAGGTATCTTTGACTGGGATAACGCCCTCCGCCGCCGCGACGAACTGAACGCGCTGACCGAAGACCCCAACCTTTGGAGCAAGCCTGCCGAAGCGCAGAAGCTGATGCAGGAACGCCGCCATCTGGAAGAGATGATCAGCGGTTGCGAAGCGCTGGACAGCGAATTGCAGGATAACATCGAGCTCATCGAACTGGGCGAGATGGAGAACGACGAAGCCATCGTGACCGAAGCGGAGAACGCCCTGCGCGCGCTGGCTCAAAAGGCCAGCAAGCTGGAGATCGAGAGCTTGCTTTCGGGTGAAGCGGATGCGAATGATTGCTTCCTTGAAGTCCATGCGGGCGCAGGCGGCACGGAAAGCCAAGACTGGGCGAGCATGCTGCTGCGCATGTACATGCGCTGGGCTGACCAGCACGGCTACAAGACCGAGCTGATGGACGAGACCGAAGGCGAGGAAGCGGGAATCAAATCCGCGACCATCAAGGTCTCCGGCCATAACGCTTACGGCTGGCTGAAGACGGAGAACGGCGTGCACCGTCTCGTGCGCGTTTCGCCCTTCGACAGCGCAGGCCGCCGCCATACCAGCTTCTCCGGCGTGGCCGTGTCTCCGCAGATCGACGACAACATCGAAATCGAAATCCTCGACAAAGACCTCCGCGTGGATACCTATCGTGCGTCCGGCGCGGGTGGTCAGCACGTGAACAAGACCGATTCCGCCGTGCGCTTCACCCACTTGCCGACGGGCATCGTGGTGGCGAGCCAGACGAACCGCTCACAGCACAAGAACCGTGAAGAATGTATGCGTTTGTTGCGCGGCAAGCTCTATGACCTTGAGCTGAAGAAGCGCGAGGATGCCACCAACGCCATGAACGCGCAGAAGACCGACAATGCATGGGGACACCAGATTCGTTCTTATGTGCTGTATCCTTACCAGATGGTGAAGGATCAGCGCACGGCGGTCGAAACCAGCGACTCCGCAGGGGTGTTGGATGGAGATATCGACAAGTTCCTTTCCGCTGCACTCGCGCAGCGCGTGAAGG
>VGDC01000085.1 GCA_016869895.1 Alphaproteobacteria bacterium | reverse complement strand
GTGTGCTCTTCCGATCTTCCGCCACGAACAATCGCTTCTCTTCAGTGTATTCTCCGTTCGAGATGCGCTCATGCCACAGCTGCGTCTGTGCGGGCACGTTGAACGGCGCGAAGAAACTTTCGGGAAGGATATGGCCATACGCCCACCGCCATCCCGCAAGCTGTATGCGTGCGATGGCTTCTGCGTCTTCGGGTCGGCCTTGGCGGATTTCAGTCATTTTGGGAATGCACCTTCAAAAACTTTCGACAAAAGCGGAATCCGCATACCGCAGCACCCAATAAGTAAAAAAGGATGAATGGCCACATCACCAGCACTAGAAAGAGGAAATTGCTTGTAAATTCTGCACCTTTCTCCACATCAAAACATTCTTGCCAGCAGACTTGTCCATCAATGGAAAACACGGCAAAAACAGCCACCAAGATGGTGAAAAGAACCAGTGGAAGCGAGAGCATTCCCGCAGCCACAGCGATAAGTTCAGGTCGGGACAGGGTTTTGCCCCTCACGCAAAAATTCATGATTCTCAGCACGATGAATAATGGCAAGGCAGCCAATAGCGCATAAACGCCGAATGAGAGGAAAATGTAGATATATTCCATTATTTATCAGCGTCTAAAGCCAGCACCCGATGCACTTTGGATGCGCTTTCCACGCCCAGTTTGCTCAGCATGAAGCGCGAAGCCTCCATCAGCTTGACCATATCGATTCCGGTGTGGATGCCCATGGATTCGAACATATATACAAGGTCTTCCGTGGCCACATTGCCGCTCGCGCCCTTTGCGTAAGGGCAACCGCCGAGACCACCTGCCGATGAATCGAAGGACGTGATGCCCATGTCCAGCGCGGCCAGCGCGTTCGCCGCCGCCATGCCGCGTGTGTCATGGAAATGCGCCGCCAGCTGGTCTGCGGGCATGGTCAGCAGCAGTACATCGAGAATCTCCTGCACTTGGCGCGGCGTGCCTACACCCGTGGTATCGCCCAGCGAAATCTCATAAACGCCCAAATCCTGCAATCGCTTCGCCGTGGAAACCACCCGCTCCAGCGGCACATCGCCCTCATAGGGGCAGCCATAGACCGTCGAGAGATACCCGCGCACGCGGATACCCGCATCCAGCGCGGCTTTCGCCACAGGCTTCACCCGCTCGAAGGATTCATCCACCGTCGCGTTGATGTTGCGCTTCGAGAAGCTATCCGACGTGGCGAGGAACAGTGCGATTTCCTTCACGCCCAGTTCCGCCGCCTTCTCCAGCCCCTTCTGGTTCGGCACCAGCGCGGAGAAGTTGATTTTTCGCGGGAATTTATGGGCATTCACCAATGTCACCAGCTCCACCGCATCGGAAAGCTGCGGAATCGCATCCGGGCGCACGAAGCTGGTCAGCTCGATATCCGTGTGCCCCGCTTCCGCCAGCAGCCGGATGAACTCGAATTTATCCGCCGTATCAATGGGTTTCTTCTCGTTCTGTAAGCCATCGCGCGGGCCGACCTCGACGATACGGACTTTCTTGGGAGGGGTGGTGAACATGGGCTCATTCTTCGGTTGTTTTTCCTCCGCCATTCTACTGCGAATAAAAAAAAAGGCGACCCCTAAAGGCCGCCTTTCTTTCATGCGCTGAACCTTACTGGTTCTTCGCTTCCGCCGGAGGGGTGTTGTCCGGGTTCAGCTTCTTGGTCGCGCTGGGGTTTTCTTTCGCATCGGTCACGCGGTCATGGGAATCCTGCTTGTGGGCTTTCTTCTCTTCCCAGGTGATTTTGCCGTCTTTGTTGGTGTCCAGCTGGGTGAACATAGCTTGGCTCTCAGCGTTCCATTCAGCCATGGAAAGCGCGCCGTCCTTGTTGGTGTCGGCAGCGTCGAACTTCTCTTTCCAGTGGTCGCCAGCCATTGCGGAACCAGCAGTAAGCGCGAGGGAAACGGTGATAGCGGTGAAGGTAAGTTTCTTCATGGTAAACTCCGATTTCTTTTCTGTTCATAGCCTTATGGCTGAGGACAGTGATAGACGGAGTGGCATAAAGATGCGGTAAGGAAATGCTTTTTATGCGGGTTCGACCACGACGAGCAGGTCGCCATCTGCCACTAAGCCACCGGAATTGCAGCGGATTTCCTTCACCACGCCATCGAAGGCCGCTTCGATGTTCAGCTGAAGTTTCATGGCTTCCATGACCAACAACTTCTGACCCGTGGTGACGCTATCCCCTTTGGAAACAAAGACTTTCTGCACCATTCCGGGCATCGGCGCGGTATGTGGCGCGCGTTTGTCTCCGCCTTCGGAGGCCTTACGACCCGGAAGCAGTTGATTTACCGAAGCTTCCAGCCCTTGCAGGATGACATGATGGCTGCCTTTGACATTTTTGCCACTCACAAAACCACGATTATTTTTGCCGTCTTTTTTGAGCGAAATTTCGCCGTTTCGTTGCAAAAAACCTGCGAAACTGAACGTTTTTTCGCCGATTTTAAAAGACACACCCTCTGGCAGAATTGCCACATCTTCCGCAACCACCGCTTCACCGTTTATAATGAATGTTTTTTTCATCACGCATTCCTGAAACGCTGGAGGGCAGCTTGCTGCCACGGGGAATTGTCATTCGACTTCGGCGCAGTCGCCATGCGACCGGAAAGAATGAAGGCAGCGATCAACTCGGCCTTCTGATCATCGGAAAGCGCAGGTGCTTGCAAATCCGCTTCATGGGTCACGACGAAACTGGTGAAGGTGTCGCCCGCGAGGAAGGACGTATGCGCCAACACCCGTTGCAGATACGCGCGGTTGGTCTTCACACCGGAGAAACGCACGTCATCGAGCGCGGCGATGAGCTTCTTCGCAGCAGCATCGCGCGAATCCGCCCAGACGGCGACTTTGGCGAGCATCGGGTCATAATTCACGGTGACTTTGTTGCCGTCACGGTAGCCGTTCTCGAAGCGCACGTTATGCAGCACAGGCTGGCCGATATGCTCAATAGTTCCCGTGGTCGGCAGGAAGTTGTTATCTGGGTCTTCGGCGTAGATGCGCACTTCGATGGCGTGGCCGTTCTGGCGGAGCGCATCCTGCGCCAGCGGCAGTTTGCCGCCTTCCGCCACGATAATCTGCCATTTCACCAAATCCTGCCCCGTGACCAGCTCGGTGACGGGATGCTCCACCTGCAAGCGGGTGTTCATCTCAAGGAAGTAGAAGCGGCCATCCACATCAAGTATGAACTCGACCGTGCCTGCGCCGCGATAGTTGATGTGCCGTGCGATGTTGACCGCCGTGGAGCAGATGCGCTCACGCAAAGCGGCATCCAGCGCGGGGGACGGGGATTCCTCGACGATTTTCTGGTGGCGACGCTGGATGGAGCATTCACGCTCGAACAGGTGGACGTGGTTGCCGTGGGTGTCGGAGAAGACCTGCACCTCGATGTGGCGCGGCTGGGTGATATAGCGTTCCACGAAGACACGGGAATCGCCGAAAGCGTTCTGCGCCTCGCCCTGCGCGCCTTCCAGCGCATCGGCGAAGTCAGAGGAGCGCTCCACGATACGCATCCCCTTCCCGCCACCGCCTGCGGATGCTTTAATAAGTACAGGATAACCGATTTTCTCGGCTTCGGCCTGCAAAGTCGCCGCGTCTTGCTTCTCGCCGTTATAACCGGGGATGAGCGGCACGCCCGCTTCCAGTGCGGTATCGCGCGAGGTGATCTTGTCACCCATGAGGGAGATGACATCGGCGGTGGGGCCGATGAAGACGAGGCCGGATTCTTCGACCATGCGGCAGAAAGCGGCGTTTTCGGACAAGAAACCATAGCCAGGGTGGATGGCATCCGCCCCCGTCTGTTTGGCGATGGCGATGAGTTTCTCTTTGTTGAGATACGTCTCAGCCAGTGTGCCTTCGCCCAAACACACGCTTTCATCCGCCAGCGACACGAAGGGCAATTCGCGGTCGGCTTCGGAGAAGATGGCCACGGTCTTGATGCCCATCTCGCGCGCGGTGGAGATGACGCGGATGGCGATTTCCGCGCGGTTGGCGATGAGGATTTTGCGGATGGCGGTCATCGCGGGGCAGCCCAGTTGGGGAGTTTCTTGTTCATATGGGCGGTCATGCCTTCTTGTCCTTCCGGGCTGGAACGCACGAAGGCGATGAGCTGAGCGGTGTATTCGATGATGTCGGAACGGTGTAGGTCTGCGATGAGTTTCTTCGCGTATTTCACGGCCTGTGGGCCACATTTCAGATGGGCTTCGATGACTTCACCCATGCGCACGTTCAGGCTGGTGGCGGGGACGATTTCATGGACGAGGCCGATGTGCATAGCGCGTTCCGCAGTGAAGACATCGCCGGAAAGGAACAGCGAGCGCGCGTGGGTTTCGCCGATCTTGCGGGCGACATAAGGCGCGATGGTGGCGGGAACGAGGCCGAGGCGCACTTCGGAGAAGGCGAAATTCGTGCCGGAAGCGGCGATGACGTGGTCACAGCAGGAGACAAGGCCGACGCCGCCGCCGATGGCCGCGCCCTGCACCACGCCGATGACGGGCTTCGGGCAGTCGTTGATGGTCTTGAACAGCGCCGCCAGCTTGCGCGCGTCCTCAAGGTTCTCTTCCTTGGTGGCCGTCTGCATCTTCTTCATCCAGTTGATGTCCGCCCCTGCGCTGAAGGTCTTGCCCTCGCCGGAAAGTACGACGACGCGCACCTTCTCATCCGCACCCAGCGTTTGGAAGGCTTGGGTGAGTTCTGCGATAAGCGTCTCGTCGAAGGCGTTATGCACATCGGCGCGATTGAGCACGACGTTCGCAACGCCTTTTGCACTGATATTGAAGGAGACATGAGCCATGGGGTTACATCCTGAAGACGCCGTAGGAGGTTTCGGGAACCGGGGCGTTCAGGCTGGCGGCGATCGCCAGTCCAAGCACGTCGCGGGTCTGCGCGGGGTCGATGATGCCATCGTCCCACAGACGAGCCGTAGAATAATAGGCACTCGATTGTTTTTCAAATAAATCCTGCGTGGGTTTCTTGAAGGCGGCCACTTCCTCGTCGGACATGGCGGGTTTGCCGGATTTCACCAAGGCGTCCTGACGAACGGTGGCGAGAACCCCTGCCGCCTGTTCGCCACCCATCACGGAGATGCGCGCGTTCGGCCACATGAAGAGGAAACGGGGGCTATAGGCGCGGCCGCACATGCCATAATTCCCTGCGCCATACGACCCGCCGATGATGACGGTGAATTTCGGCACTTGGACGTTGGAGACTGCCATCACCATCTTCGCGCCGTGGCGGGCGATGCCTTCGGATTCGTATTTGCGGCCGACCATGAACCCCGTGATGTTCTGAAGGAACACGAGGGGGATTTTGCGCTGGCCGCACAGCTCGATGAAATGCGTGCCCTTGGTGGCGGATTCGGAGAACAATACGCCGTTATTGGCGATGATGCCGACGATCTGGCCGTGGATTTTCGCGAAACCGCAGACAAGCGTCTGGCCGTAGTTCCGCTTGAATTCCTGAAACTTCGAGCCATCGACGATACGCGCGATGATTTCGCGGATGTCGAAGGGCGTGCGGGTGGTGTCCTGTGGCAAGACGCCGTAGATTTCCTCGGGCGCGAAGGCGGGGGCTTCGCTATTCTGCAGCAGCGGCGCGCGGGAGGATTTATAGTTCAGGTTCTCGATGATGTTGCGGGTGATGAGCAGTGCGTCTTCCTCATCCTCGGCGTAATGGTCGGCCACGCCGGAAATGCGGGTGTGGACTTCCGCGCCGCCCAAATCCTCGGCGGTCACTTCTTCGCCCGTGGCGGCTTTCACCAGCGGGGGGCCCGCGAGGAAGATGGTGCCATTGCCTTTGACGATGACGGATTCATCGCACATGGCGGGAACATACGCACCGCCAGCGGTGCAGCTTCCGAGCACCACAGCAATCTGCGGGATGCCGGCTGCCGACAATTGCGCTTGGTTATAGAAAATGCGACCGAAGTGATCGCGGTCTGGGAAGACTTCATCCTGCATGGGCAGGAACGCGCCGCCGGAATCCACGAGGTAGATGCACGGCAAACGGTTTTCTTTGGCGATTTCCTGCGCGCGGAGGTGTTTCTTCACGGTCAGGGGGAAGTATGTTCCGCCTTTCACCGTCGCGTCATTGGCGACCAGCATACACTCGATGCCATGCACGCGGCCTATCCCTGCGACAACGCCTGCACCGGGGACTTCGCCCTCATACATCTCCCACGCGGCTAAGGGCGAGATTTCAAGGAAAGGCGAGCCTTCATCGAGAATCCGCTCGATACGGTCACGGGGAATCAGCTTGCCGCGCGAGGTGTGTCGCTCCACGGATTTCTGACCGCCGCCCTGCTTCACCAGCGCGAGACGCTCACGCAGTTCCGCCAGCAGCTGTTTGTGATACGCCGCATTGGCCTTGAAGGTTTCAGAACCGGTGCTGATGGAGGAGTCGAGGGTGTCCATATGTTACTTTTTTTTACTCTCTGTATACGCTTTAAAAGAAGAAATAATTTCTTTTGTAAATCCGATAATGCCTAATATTGAGCAAATCCCTAAAAGCAAATTAGCGGTTCCGCCAATTGCACTTAAAAAGCTAAATCCTCCTTCAGCATTCAATACAACTCCATTTCTTTTTCCGGGAATCCAACGTAACTGTATTGAACCAGGTTGATATACTGCTTGTAATACGAGTTCATGCTTTCTGCCTTCAACCTCAACGATATGCCGAAAAGCATTTATTGCGAGGCCCCTACTTTTATCCGTAACATTATTTTCTCGTTCATTTGGCAGTCTTTGCACAATTTCAGCGTTTGTATTAGTACCGAAAAAGAGCAACTCCAATCTTGGATAAAATATCCCAGCCATCCCTCCAGTAAAGAAAACCAGAGTAAGTATGCTGACAATAAAACGCTCTCCGGAACTAGTCTCTTTCTTTCGGAACACTATAAGTCTCACAGATTCCGCGAAATAATCAGGCGCTGGATTTCGCTGGTGCCTTCGCCGATCTGGAGGAGACGCTGGTCGCGGTAGAAGCGTTCCACGTCATATTCCTTCATCAGGCCGTAGCCACCGTGAATCTGCACCGCTTCGTGGGAGACTTCATGGGCGATTTCGGAGCAGTACAGCTTCGCCATCGCAGCCAGTTTGGTGACGTTCTCACCCTTGTCCTTCATGGTCGCCACTTTATAGAGCAGATTGCGACCCAGCTCGATCTTCATGGCCATATCCGCCAGTTTGAAGCCGATGGCCTGAAAATCGAAGATGGCTTTGCCGAACTGGCGACGTTCTTTGGAGTAGTTCAGCGCAAGCTCATACGCGCCCTGCGCGCAGCCGAGACCCATCGCCGCGATGCCGATTTTGCCGCAGTCCAAGGTGGCGAGCATCTGGGAAGAGCCCGCGCCCTGCTTGCCTAACACGTTCTCATCAGGCACGAAGACGTCTTCAAAATACAGTTCGGACGTGTCGGAGGAACGCCACATCATCTTGCCGTGCATGGCTTTGGAGGTGAAGCCCTTGGTGCCGCGCTCGACGATGAAGCAGGTCAGCTCAGGATTGCCGGGGGCTTTTTCGCCCGTGACAGCCTGAACGGTGACGCCCGCGTTCATGTCCGTTGCGCCGTTGGTGATGAAGATTTTGGAACCGTTGATGATCCAGCCGCCATCGACCTTCTTGGCGTTGGTCTTCGA
>VGDC01000084.1 GCA_016869895.1 Alphaproteobacteria bacterium | reverse complement strand
GCGCAGTGCCTGACGGCGTTCCTGAAGCAGTTTCAGGCGAGGGGCGAAGGTGTTGCGCTGAATGAACACGCGACCCACCGCGACCACCGTAAAAAAGGCGGCGATGGCGGCAAGGAAGACATAGAGATCCTGCACCGACACGCCGTAAGGTGCAAGGAGAACGCCGATGTCTATGGCCTGGCCTGGGGTCATGTCCTGCCTAAATCTCGAATTGGGTCATCTTGACCATAATATAGATGCCGGTCGATAGCATGCCCCCCGCCAGCACTAGCGCGATATTCCCGCGGAAATCATCGATGAGCGGGGCGAGGTATTCGGGCGACATCACCCACAGGGCGAGCAGTACCACGAAGGGCAGCGCGCCGATGATATACATCGAGGCTTTCGCCTCAGAGGACATCGCTTTGATTTTCATGCGCATCATCGTGCGGTTGCGCAAGGCTTCTGAGAGGTTGGAGAGGATTTCCGACAGGTTGCCGCCCGTCTCGCGTTGCAGGACGATGCTGGTCACGAAGAAGTCGAATTCGGTGATGCCGTATTTCTGCGCAGTCTCATAAAGCGTGCGCTCCAGCGGCACGCCCAGCGCCATTTTTTCCGTCATCGCCTGAAAGATGTCGCCCACGGGCGGGTCGATTTCGCGGGAGACCATCTTGATGGATTCCGTGACGGGCAAACCCGCGCGCAAACCGCGCACGATAAGGTCGATGGCATCGGGGAAGAGCAGCAGGAACTTCTTGGTGCGCCGCTTGATGCGGAAATTCACCACCATATGGGGGATGCCCAGCGAGGCGACGATGCCCAGCAGACCGAAGAGCAGCGGCGATTTGCCGAGCAGGACAGGCAGTCCGACCAGCGCACAGAAGAGCAGGAAGGTGTTGAGGAGGTAGCGTTCCGCGCTGACGGTCATCCCTGCGCGGGCGATGCGGGCGCGCAGGACGGCGGCGACACGCCATTGCCCGACGGTGCGGGAAAGGAAGGGGAGGGATTTGTCGCCCTCGGCACGCCGCAAACTCTGGGTAGAGGTCTCTTCCACCTGTTTGGTGGCGGATTTTTTGAGGCGTTCTTCCAGCTTCTTGCGCTGTTTGCGGGTGTTAGGCTTGCCGCCGCCGGAAATGGCAAGGAAAGCGGGCGATAAAAGCAGCATGACCAGCAACACGCCGATGAAGACCGCCGCTTCCAGTGGGAGACCGAAGAAAGCGGCGTCATCCTGCATCACAGCGTCTCCAGCAGGGCTTGCTCAAGACCGAAATAGGCGGCGCGGGGCGCGAAATGGGGACGCAATCCGGTGGATTTGAAATCGCCGATGAGGATGCCGTGTTCGTCCTCGCCCTGATATTCGAAGTGGTACAAATCCTGCGTGACGATGACATCGCCTTCCATACCGACGATTTCGGACACATGGGTGATGCGGCGCATACCATCACGCATGCGGGAAATCTGCACGATCATGTTCACCGCGCTGGAAATCTGCGTGCGGAGTGCTTTGGAGGGCAGATTGGTCGCGCCCATGCCCACCATGTTCTCCAGACGCGTCAACGCCTCACGCGGATTGTTGGCGTGCAGCGTGCCCATCGAGCCATCATGGCCGGTGTTCATGGCTTGCAGCAAATCCATCGCTTCCGCGCCGCGCACCTCGCCGAGGATGATGCGGTCAGGGCGCATACGCAGCGCGTTCTTCACCAAGTCGCGCATGGTGATTTCGCCCTTGCCCTCCAGATTCGGCGGGCGGGTCTCCAACGGCACCACATGGGGCTGTTGCAGCTGCAATTCCGCCGCATCCTCGATGGTCACCACGCGCTCGCCATGGTCGATGAGCTGGGACATGGCGTTGAGGAGCGTGGTTTTCCCCGAACCCGTACCGCCGGAGATGATGAGGTTCAGGCGGCAAGCCGCGGCGATCTTCAGCAGTTTGCAGAGCTTGTCGGAGACGTTCTTCTGCCGCGCCATGACATCCAGCGTGATTTTCTTCTCCGAGAATTTACGGATGGAGATGCTCGTGCCTTTCAGCGACAGCGGCGGGGCGATGACGTTCACACGGCTGCCGTCCGGCAGGCGCGCATCGCAGATGGGGCTGCTTTCGTCCACACGGCGACCCACACCCGTCACGATGCGGGTGGCGATGGCCATGACGTGCTCTTCATCGCGGAATTTGATGTCGCTGAGGGTCAGCTTACCTTTGGCCTCGACGTAAATCTGATAAGGCCCGTTGACCATGATATCGGTGACGGTGGGGTCTTTCAGCAGTGGTTCCAGCGGCCCGAAACCGAGCATGTCGTCGAGGATCTGGTTGCTGAGGATGACCTGCTCAGCGGAGGTGATGGGCATTTTCGATTCCATCACGATGTCGCCGATGAGATCGAGAATCTGCTGTTTCAGCTCTTCGCGGGGCAGGCGGGATGCCGTGCCGATGTCTATCTGCTCCATCAGCAGACCGTAGATGGTCTCCTTGGCTTTGCGGAGCTGGGCGGCTTCCGCATTCTCCACTTTTGGGCCGGAGGCATGGACTTCCTGCGCGACCAGCCGCGCCGCGCCCTTTTCTTCGGCTTTTCCGGATGAGGGGGCGGTGGAGGCGGCAGGAGCCGCTTGTGGGGTTTCGGACGGTGCGGCGACGGGCGCGACAGGCGTATCGCTTTTCCCCTCTGTGCTTTTACGTCCGAACATGGTCACCCTATCTATCCTTCACCCTCTTCCGACTTCATGCAATCCGCCATCTTGTGGCGACAATCATTTCTTGCCCATCAACCACCCTAATCCCTTGGATTTGGGTTTGGATGGCTCGTCCACGGTTGCTTCGGACGTATCCAGCTTGCGCGCCAAGGCGATGACCGCCTTCGCCAGCGGATGGGACTGGGTCTTCTGGCTGACGGCCAGATTCCCGCTCGCCATGCTGGTGAGGTTCTCGCCGTCGAAGGGTATCGACGCGGACAGCTTCGTGCCGAGGCTTTTTTCGAATTCCGCAGCGGGAAGCTCATATTTCGGCAGCATACCCTGTCGATTGGCGACGAAATGGATGTGTTTCAGCCCCAGTTTCGTCTTCAGGAAATCATGCAGGCGCATGGCATCGCGCAGCGAGATGATGCTGAGCTCCGTGGCGATGACGACCTGATCCGCCGCTTTCAGCACATCCAGCGTGAAACCGCTCATGGCATGGGGCAGATCGGCGATGACGACAGAGAATTTCTTGCGGGTCTCACGCAGCAGCGCGGATGCCGCATCGGGATGGGTGGTGATGATTTCGTCCAACGGTTCTTCCGAGCTGAGGACGGAGAGCGTCGGCGAGTAACGCAGCATGACGCGTTCCATGAACAGGCTGTCGATGCGGTCGGGCTTGGCGAGGGCATCGCGGAGTCCACGCCCCGGCTCAAGGTCGAGCATCAGCGAAATGGTGCCCCATTGGGGTTCTAAGTCGAGCAGGGCGGTCTGGCGGCCGATGACATCGCTGAAGGCGGAAGCGAGGTTCAACGCCAGCGAACTTGCGCCCACGCCCCCGCGCGTGCCGATGACGGCGATGAGCTCGCCTTCTTTCTCGACCACAGGGGATTTTGAGGGTTCGGCGGTGCTCTGCACGGTGATGGATTCGGCCAGTGCCTCCACCGTCAACGGTTTCAGCAGGTAATGATGCACACCGATGTCTTTCAGCCAGCGGAAGAAGCTGAATTCATCGACGGTGCTGGTGACGATGACTTTCACGTTCGGCGCGCAGACATCCGCCAGTTTATCGAGCGCGGCGGGGGCGGAAGCGGCGTCTTTGATCTCCACCAGCAGGAAATCCGGCGTGGGATGGGACGCGAGATAGGCCACTGCGCCATCCGCATCGCCCAGTTGCGCGCGGGAGGCATCCCACCCTTGGGATTTCACGAATTGCTGCAGGACGGCGAGGTTTGCGGGGTCGTTGACGAAACCGAGGAAGCTGGGCGAGGCACTCATCAATCAATTCCCTCCCGCTGCGCTGTCGCCGGCTTCACCGGAGGTGATGCTTTCCACGGGAGTGCGATATGCCTCGAAGACGCGGGTGACGCGCTCGGCATCCGCCGTGCCGCTGTGGCCGCGGCCTCTCAGGTAATCATTCGGGTCTTCCAGCGCCATGCCGAGATTATGGGCGGAAGCGCAGCCGAAGTTCGGCAAGGTAGTGTTGCCATAGTTCGTGGCATGTTCGCCGTCATACCAGTTCGGGCAATCGCTGGTGGTCAGGCGGGTGACGCTGCTGCCTACGCGGATGCGGTCAGACGGGATGGACGGCTCCGCCACCACCAGCACTTCCTGCTGCGCGACGGTGAGGTTCTTCTTGTAGAGCAGGGCTTTCAGCGCTTCGATGCGCTCGTGGGTGACGGGCTCGAACGGATCGGCGGCGAAGAAGGCGATGTTGCCATCGGGATTATTGACCGAACCAGTGAGGAATTTCCGCAGGGATTTCTCTTCCTCCACGGAGGGCAGCACGTTCTTCTTCACATAGACCACATCGTGATTCACGGGCAGATAGACCACCGTGGGGCGGTTCACCTCGTGCCGCTCGCCGGTGCAGGCGGTGGTCAGGACAATCAGCGAAAACATGAGGATATGACGCAGGTTCATGCTGTCCTCCTATCGCAAACGGTAGCCGACCGGCCCGTTCAGGCCGATAGGCTCTTGCGGGGTCGGTGGTGTTGCCGGTACGGATGGCTCAAGGGTGATCGCCGCCTCAGGCGCAGCGGGCTTCTCGACGACCACCGTCGTTTCTTTCACCACGGTCACTGCAGTCGATTCCATGGGCGCATCATTGCCCAGCCGCTTGCGCGCCTGACGGGGAGAGAGGTTGCGGGCGTTCTCGCGGCGGATTTCCGGCTGGCGGAGCTGGGAGGGCGTCACCACCGCTTCAGGCGCGGTGCCTTCGGGCGTGACGGGTTTAGGCTCTGGCACAGGGTGGTAATGCTTGCCCTCAAGGATACGCTCGGATTCATCCGGTGCGACCAGCCCTTGCGTGGGGTCTTTCAGATTGGCGGCGGAGGTGCCACGCACGGTATAGGGCGTGACGAAAATCATCAGCTCGGTCTGGTCGTTGCGGAATTCCGTGGAGCGGAACAGCGCGCCGAGCACGGGAAGGTCGCCCAGACCGGGGAATTTGGAGACGTTGTTGCTGTTGTTATGCTGCAGCAAACCAGCGATGGCGAAGCTTTGGCCGCTGCCCAGCTCGACGGTGGTCTCCGCGCGGCGGGTGGTCAGCGCGGGGATGTTGAAATTCGCGATTTCGATGGCGCCTATCTGCGTCAATTCGCTAACTTCGGGCGCGACGGTGAGGCTGATTTTATCCTTCGACAGTACCACGGGGGTGAAGCGCAGGCTGACACCGTATTGGCGGTATTCGATGGTCACCTGACCATCCTGACCGGGAACGGGGATGGGGAACTCGCCACCCGCGAGGAAATTGGCGCTTTTGCCGGAGGTCGTGGTCAGGTTCGGCTCAGCGAGCAGCTTGATGAGGTTGTCCTCCACCAACGCATCGATGACGGTGTCGAGCGTCAGGTCGCCGCCTGCATATTGGCCGATGAGCGCGCCTGTCGCGCCGTCACGCAGGCTGGGCACAAGGTCGCGGCCATTGAACAGGCCGAAGGTGAAATTGCCGGAGGTGAGCAGCGCGCCAAGATTGATGCCGAAATTCTTGAGTTCGGTGCGGGACACTTCCGCCACGCGCACCTGCAGCAGCACTTGGTCAGAGCCTTTGACATTCAGCATGTTCACCAGCGTGCCGCCCGCAAGGAACGGTTCTGCCACACGGCGGACGTTATCGGCTTCCAGCGGGGATTCGACATCGCCGCTCATCACCAATGCGCCGTCCACCGAGCGGAAGACGACGCTGGAGCCGGGGATGACGTTCTTCACGATGCCGTTCAGGCGCGAGAGATTATGGGAGACGGAGACGGTCTCATTGAGGATTTCATCGCCGAAATCATTGAAGGCGACGACGCTGGTCTGCCCCACGCCGCGTCCCTGCACGGAGATGAGGTTGGGCGCCATGACCTCGACATCCGCCACGGCGGGATCGGCGATGGCGACCACGCTGGCCTCACCCGGCAAGCGGATGATGGTGCCTTTGTTGATTTCGACGCTGATGCCATCCAGCTTGGTGGGGATGGTGCTGTTCTTGCTCGACTGCGCGGATGCCTGCCCTGCGAAGAGGGTGAGGGCGATGGTGAAAGCGGCGGTCAGGCTGCGGAGCGAGGGGCGATGCATGGGCATGGATTATCTGCGCTCCTGTGGGAAGACGAGGTCGGAGGATTCCTTGCCGCGGATGACGCGCACCTTGCGGGTGCTGCCATCGCTGCCTGCGCCGATGAGTTTGCTGATGTCGCTGTCGCGGGTGTAGTCGCGGTCGCTGCCATCCGCTTCGGGATAGAAGTAATCCACGCTGGCGGCGGTGGGCGCGGGGCGGGTCTGCGGCAGGATGTCTTCGGAAGTGGTCATGCCATCCGCATCCTGCAACTCGACGGGCTGGGTGGCAAGGGTGGCGTCATCGGCGGCCAGACTGCGCAGCGAGAGCGAAATCTTGCCCATCTCCAGCGCGACATTGATGGCCTCGGCCTGTTGGGGGGCGACCTCCAGCGTCACGGTCTTCGCCAATACGGCCTTGTTCTCAGGGTTATCCAGCATCTGATCGACCGCCAGCACGCGCACATCCCGCACGAAGGTCTCGCTGGCGAAGCCTTCGCCCTGTTCGCGCTGGATGCTGTGGGTGAGAATCAAATCGACGGCATCGCCGGGGAAGATGAAGCCTGCGTTGCCCGTGGTGGCGTTGACGGGGATGGAGACCGCGCGCTTGCCTGCGCCCAGCACGGCGGACATGAAGCCGCCCTCGCCGGGTTTGACGACGCTGGACTGGGTGATGGGTTCACCCGCGAAGATGGTGCGGCGTGCGACTGCGCCATTGAAGGAATCCGCAGCCGTTCCGCCCGCTTCGGCGATATAGGGCGGGGATTTGGCTTGGTCAGCCGGCCATTCGCCCCATGCCAGCTGGGAATCGGCGCGCACGAAGCTGCCTGCGGGGATGGTGTCCTGCGCGATGAGGACACGCACGGTCTTCGGTGCGACGGCTGCTTGTTCGGTGGAGGGTTGGGGGGCGACCTTGCGAACCGCAAGGACAGCAAGTCCGGCAACGAGGATACCGATCACGACCAGAAGCACATAAGGGCGCATACTACCTCAACAATGGTGCGCTTTGAAACACAGCTTCACCATACAAAACAAAAGTTAACAAAAGCTTAGCGGTGCCACTGTTGTTATTTTGAAGGAAGCGTACCACACAACATTCTGTAAACAAATAGATTTTTATTGTCTAAAATTGTTCGGAAGTGATGCTTGTGCGGGTAACATCCAGTCAGAGAGCGGCTTTGCGTGGCTTTTTCGCCACAGGTGCGGTGAGTGCGACCTGCTCCGGTGGGGAGTAAAGATAGCCTTGGAACAGGGTGATTCCCTCGCCGGCGAGGATGTCCTGCGTCTCCTGTCGCTCCACCCCTTCGGCGATGAGGGTGATGTTGGAGGTGCGGGTGTATTCCACGATGTCATGCACGGTGCGCATCGCGTCTTGCTGGGGCAGCTGGTGCACCAAACGCATGTCCAGCTTGATGAAATCGGGTTTCATCTCTTTGTTGATGCGCTTCACCGTG
>VGDC01000083.1 GCA_016869895.1 Alphaproteobacteria bacterium | reverse complement strand
GGAGAACGACGAATTGGCTACCCTTGGGCGCGCCTTCAACCGCATGACCAACCAGCTCGCCTCCCAACGGCGCGACCTGATGAAAGCCAACCGCCAGATCGATGCGCGCCGCCGCTTCTCGGAAGCCGTATTGGCGGGGGTTTCGGCGGGTGTCGTGGCGATAGACAACATGCAGGTTGTCACGTTGTATAACCGCTCCGCGACAGGACTTTTGCAGCTGGGTGAAGAGGACATTTTCGGCAAGTCACTGAGTGAAGTCATGCCCGAAGCGGAAAATTTGCTGAAAGAGGTCATCGCCAAACCCTCCAAGCCTGTCTCCGGTGATGTATTGCTCCAGCGTGGAGAGAAAGCGCTTTCGCTGAAATTGCATATCGCCGCGCAGGAATATGAGGGCGAAGTGGAGAGTTTCGTCATCACCTTCGATGACATCACGCCCGTCGTCGCCGCGCAGCGTCATGCTGCATGGGCCGATGTGGCGCGGCGCGTCGCCCATGAAATCAAGAACCCGCTGACACCTATCCAGCTTTCGGCGCAACGATTGAAACGTAAGTACCTGAAACAAGTGGATGAATCCGAGCAGGAGAACTTCGAGAAATATACCGATACCATCATCCGCCATGTGGGGGACATCGGCAAGATGGTGGAGGAATTCGTCGATTTCGCGCGGCTTCCCGCCCCCGTTTTCTCCCGCGAAGACATCGGCGATCTGCTGGCGAAAATCGTGCTGCTGGAGGAATCCGCGCATCCTCGCATCGCCTATTCGGTGGATGTTCCCGCTGATGAAATATTTATCACGGTGGATGCAAGTCAGGTTAGACAAGTCATCACAAATCTAGTAAAAAATGCTGCAGAAGCGATTGAAACACGCCATGTGCAGAACGGTGGAAATCCGGAAGAACAGGCAGCAGGGCATATCTCTGTCGCGAGCCGTTTGAGTGAAGACTATTGCATCATCGAAGTGAAGGACGACGGTTGCGGATTCCCGCCCGATCAGATCCACCGCTTGCTGGAGCCTTATGTCACCACTCGCGCGAAGGGCACTGGCCTTGGGCTTGCCATCGTGAAGAAGATCATGGAAGACCATAAAGGCCGCATCGAGCTGGAGAACCGGCCTGAAGGCGGAGGATTGGTGAGATTGGTCTTCCCGGCTGGCGAGTGAAACAGAAGCAGATAACGAATCAAGAACGGTGAAGAGCCGTCAACAAAGGAAATACAAAGGTCATGGCTGCAGAGGTACTTATTGTCGATGATGAGGCGGATATCCGTGATCTCATCTCTGACATCCTCAAGGATGAAGGATATGCCACGCGCATCGCGGGCAGCAGCGACGAGGCGTTGAAAGCCATCGGCGAGCGTCTGCCTTCAGTCATCGTGCTGGACATCTGGCTGCAAGGCAGCGAGCTGGACGGTCTGGGCGTGCTGGAACTGGTCAAGAAGAAACATCCCGAAGTTCCTGTCATCATGATTTCCGGCCACGGCAATATCGAAACGGCGGTCAGCGCCATCCGCATCGGCGCGTTCGATTTCATCGAGAAGCCCTTCAAGGAAGACCGCTTGCTTCTGGTGGTGCAGCGCGCGCTGGAACACCGCCAGCTGCGTCAGGAGAACGAAGAACTGCGCGTGCGCGCCGGAGCGGATTGGGATCTCATCGGGAATTCATCCGGCCTGAACACCATCCGCGCCACCATCGACAAAGTCGCGCCCACCAATAGCCGCGTGCTTATCAGCGGTGCTGCGGGCACGGGCAAGGAAGTCGTCGCGCGCCTCATCCATGCGAAATCCCGTCGGAATAAAGGCCCGTTCGTGGTGCTGAACGCGGCCAGCATGTCGCCGGAATGGATTGACGCCGAACTCTTCGGGCAGGAAGCCAAGAACCCCACGGGCGGCGCGGAGAAGGTGGGCACGTTCGAGCGCGCGCATCGTGGTACGTTGTTCATCGATGAAGTAGCCGATATGCCCATGGAGACGCAGGCCAAAATCCTGCGCGCTCTGCAAGAGAACTCCTTCGAGCGACTGCATGGCAACCGCCGCGTGGAAGTGGATGTGCGCGTCATCGTGGCGTCCAACCGCGACCTGAACGAGGAAATCCGCGCCGGACGTTTCCGTGAGGACCTGTATTACCGCCTGAATGTCGTACCGCTGAAGATGCCCGCTTTGCGCGAGCACCGCGACGACATTCCCGAACTGGCGCAGCATTTCCTGAAACGCGCGGCGGAATCCGCCGGTCTTCCCGCCCGCAAGCTTTCGGAAGACGCACTGGCCGCATTGCAGAGCTATGACTGGCCGGGCAACGTGCGTCAGCTGCGCAACGTCATGGAATGGCTGCTCATCATGGCACCAGGGCAGAGCAAGGATGTCATCAAGGCGGATATGCTGCCCGCCGACCTGTTCGATGGCTCTATTGCAGCCTTTCAAGTGGATTTGAAGCAGGACATCATGTCGCTGCCGCTGCGCGATGCGCGCGAGTTGTTCGAGCGGCAATACCTGCTTTCGCAAATCAACCGTTTCGGCGGCAATATCTCCAAGACGTCCTCCTTCGTCTGCATGGAGCGTTCCGCGCTGCATCGTAAACTCAAGATGCTCGGCATCACCGCCGACGAGAAGGTATAAGCCTTGAAAATCGTCATTTGTGGAGCAGGGCAGGTCGGCGCGAGCATCGCGCAGCATCTTGCCAGCGAGGATAATGATGTCACCGTCATCGACATCGATGAGACGCTCATCGAGAAAATCCGCGATACGCTGGATGTGACGACCATCGTGGGTTATGCGTCCCACCCCGCTATCTTGCAACGCGCGGGTGCTGCGGAGGCGGATATGATCATCGCCGTGACACGCCATGATGAAGTGAATATGGTTGCCTGTCAGGTCGCCCATTCCATGTTCCATGTGCCGATGAAAATCGCCCGCGTGCGCAACCAGAACTACCTCGACCCCGAATGGAGCGAGATGTATCGCGCGGATCATCTGCCCATCGACGTCATCATCTCGCCGGAGCTGGAGGTGGCGCGTGCCATCATCCGCCGTCTGCATGAGCCGGGCGCAATCGACATGATTCCCTTCGCGGATGGACGCATCAAGGCCATCGAAGTGCGTTGCATGCTGGATTGCCCCGTCATCGGCCTGCCGCTCAGCCTCATCATGAAGCGCGCTTCCGCCCTGCGCATGTCCATCATTGGTATCCTGCAGAAGAACCAGTTCCGCCTGCCGCGCCCTGATATGGTGCTGAACGCGGGGGATGACGTGTTCTTCGTGGCCGATAGCGATGATGTGCGCTCTGCGCTTGAACTGTTCGGGCATGAAGAGAAAGAGGCGCGCCGCGTCATCGTGCTGGGCGGGGGCAATATCGGCCTGTTCATCGCTCAGGAACTGGAGCGTACAGACCCCAATACCCGCCTGAAAATCATCGAATTGTCGAAGAAACGCGCGGAGAACATCGTGGGGCTGTTGTCCCGCTCCGTCGTCATCAACGGTTCGGGGCTGGATAAGGATATCCTTGTAGAGGCCAACGTGGATATGACCGACACTTTCGTGGCGGTGACAAACGACGATGAGGCGAATATCCTCGGTTCACTGCTGGCGAAACAGCATGGGGTCAAACGCGATATCACACTGGTGAACAACAGCTCTTATATTCCGCTGTTGCCGAGCCTAGGCGTGGAAATCACCATCAACCCCCGCGAAACGACCATCTCCACCATCCTGCAGCATGTGCGCCGTGGCAAAATCCGCGCGGTGCACAGCATCCGCAACGGTATCGCAGAGCTAATCGAGGCGGAAGCGTTGGATACCTCGCCCATCATCGGCAAGAGTATCGATATGCTGGAATTGCCAGAAGGCGTTTTGGTGGGAGCCATCGTGCGCAAAGGGCAGACCATCATCCCCGATGAAAGCACCGTCATCCAAGAGCATGACAAGCTCATCATCCTTGCGGATAGCGACCAGATTCGTAAGGTCGAAAAAATCCTCTCCGTGAGCCTGGATTTCTTCTGATTACGTGTGTTGTTCCCCGCTCCGGTCTGCTGACCTGCGCGCTGGAACGCCGCTCAAGGCTGGCTGCGCATGCTGCGCAGCTGTATTCCATATGTTCACGAAACCGTCACAAATATCCCTTAGAATAGAAACGTTTTCTTATTTTGATTCGCTCAGAATTTTTGTGACTTTTGTCGCTGCTCCGCTCCTGCACATGGAAATCCCGTGTCAGTTAGACATCCCCGAAAGGATGTGATTCTCATGGAACTGCTGCAACTCATCGGTGTGCTGCTGTGGCTCGTGCTCATCATCATCGCCACTGTCGGACTTCTCGTTCAACTCGTGGTGCATGTCCTGGTCGAACTCCTCATCCTCATCGTTCGTTCTCTTTGGAGAAAGGTGGTGAAGGCAAAAAAAGGACGTTCTCCCAAGCCCGACCACGCAGACGCATTGCCATGAACACTGCTCTCTTCCAAAGCGAAACCCCGCCTTGATTTTCACCCTTTCGGGTGATTCTCAGCGGGGTTTCGTGTATTCACGGATACTTCCGAGGCTATCAGCGTTTGCCGAGATCCACATAGGGACGTGGGGTGGAGCCGGTGAAGAGCTGGCGTGGACGGCCGATTTTCTGATTCGGCTCGCCGATCATCTCTTTCCACTGGGAAATCCAGCCTACCGTGCGCGCTACGGCGAAGAGTACCGTGAACATCTGGGAAGGAATGCCCATCGCGCGGTAGATGATGCCGGAGTAGAAGTCCACATTCGGGTAGAGCTTGCGCTGGACGAAGTAATCGTCTTCCAGTGCGATACGCTCCAACTCCATGGCGATTTTCAGCAGCGGTTCATCATGCATCCCCAGCTCGTCCAACACTTCATGGCAGGTCTTGCGCATGACGGAAGCGCGGGGGTCGTAGTTCTTATAAACGCGGTGACCGAAGCCCATGAGGCGGAACGGATCGTCCTTATCCTTCGCTTTCGCGATGTATTCGGGAATGCGCGATTCATCGCCGATTTCCAGCAGCATGTCGATAACCGCTTCGTTCGCGCCGCCATGTGCAGGCCCCCAGAGGGATGCGATGCCCGCGCCGATGCACGCGAAGGGATTCGCGCCGGAAGAACCGGTGAGACGCACGGAAGAGGTGGAAGCGTTCTGCTCGTGGTCTGCATGGAGGATAAAGATCTTGTCCATCGCATCGGCCAAGGTCTTGCTGACTTTGTACTTCTCGCAAGGGGTGGCGAACATCATGTGCAGGAAGTTCTCGGAATAGCTCAAGCTATTGTCCGGATATACGAAGGGCTGGCCGATGGAGTATTTATAGGACATGGCAGCCAGCGTCGGCATTTTGCCGATCATACGGAAAGCGGCGAGTTCACGCTCTTTCTCGCAGTGGATGTTCAAGCTGTCATGATAGAAGGCGGAGAGGGACGCGACCGCACCGACCATGATGGCCATGGGGTGTGCGCGGCGCGGGAAACCGCGATAGAGGAATTGCAGCTGCTCGTGCACCAGCGTGTGGTGGGTGACGGTATGGTCGAACTTCTTCTTCTGCTCGGCATTCGGCAAGTCGCCGTTCAGCAGCAGGTAGCAGACTTCGAGGAAGTCGCTTTTTTCGGCCAGTTCGGCGATGTCATAGCCGCGGTGGCGCAGGATACCTTGGTCACCGTCGATGAAGGTGATTTTCGATTCGCAAGCGGCGGTGGACATGAAGCCGGGGTCGTAGGTGAAATAGCCGGTCTCATTATAGAGCTTGGTGATGTCGATGACGCTGGGGCCTTGGGTGCCTGCGTAAACGGGGAGTTCGACGGATTTGCCATCCACGTTCAAGACAGCGGGGGGGAGTTTGCTCATAGAATCAGACCTTCCGGAAGGAATTAATCACGGTGATGATAAAGCAGCAGATAGCCAGCGAGGAGAACGGCTACGATGAGAGTCGAGTTGGCTAGTGTCCGAGTTTCGGCGAACAGCCCGCCAGGGCCGGTGAGGCGTACGATACAGGCGGTGATGAATTGCATCAATCGTCTGTTAGCGTACGTCACTGCTATATATCCCAGACCCAGCAGTTTTTCAAGGGAAAACACGGTTTTCACCAGCAAGCGGCGGTATGTCCAGTCGATGTCTAGGGTGATGCAATCCTTGGGCTGGAGCAGCGGCAGGAAGAAGAAAAAGGCGGTGGACGCGAAGAGCAGGAGCACCACTTGAGAGGCCGCAGAATAGAGACCGAGGAAGGTGTGGTGTTGATCCGGCAGCAGCGGCGCGAGGTATTGCGCAGGGAGCAGGCCGGGAATAAGGGTGAGAAGCGCTGTGCCCAGCAGGGTGACGGCTAGGGTGACGGGAATCCGCGCATTCTGCCGCTTTTCGCCTTCAGCGGATGTGAAGAAGCCGAACCACAGGAAACGCCATGCCCCTGCGATGACCGTGGCGGCGGTGAGGAGCGTGATGCCATACCACACGGCGGCATTGCTGACATCCCCTGCCGCGCTGCCAAGCATTGACTTGCCGACATAACCGCCCGTCAGCGGCACACCCGCCATGGAAAGCACGCCGATGACGGCGAAGAAGCGCAAATGGGAGGGGCGCGGGGATGTTTCCGACAAGGCCGTGAAGGTGCTGCGCCCTTCATGTTCCAGCATCACCGCTCCTGCGACCATCGTCAGCAGGCAGGAATAGAGGATGTGGTTGAAGGCATGGGTGGCCACAGCATTGCCCGCCAGCGTCGAATCCAGCCCGATACCCACCAGCAGCATGCCCAGTTGCGACAGGGTGACATAACACAGCAAACGGCGCATGTCGTTTTCAAGCATGGCGTAAATCACCCCATGCGCCATCATCAGCAGGCCTATCCAGATGAACAGTTCTGTGTTGTTGAAGAGCGTCAACAATACGAAGATGGCGGCTTTGGTGGTGAAGGTGGTCAGGAACACCATGCCTGATGGCGAGCTTTCAGGGTAGGCATCCGCTATCCAAGAGGAGAAGGGCGGAACGCCTGCGTTGATGGCCACGCCTGCGAGGATGAGCCAGATGGCCAGCGAAGTCGCCTCGATGTCATGGGAATAGGCCGTACCGAGCCACAGGAATTTATCGCCGCGAAGGTGATAGGCGCTTAGCAACGTGGTATCGGTCGTGGTGGCGAGCAGGGTGATGCCGCCCAGCAATAGCATGCCCCCCAGCAGATGCACCAAAGCATAGCGAAGACCCGCCCCGCCGGAATCCGGCCTTCTACCTAGCCAGATGAGGAAGAGGGAGGCCACCGCAAGGCTTTCCCACGCGATGAAGAGGGTGATGTAATCCCCCGCGAAGAGAATGGCCAATCCCGCCGCCGCCGAAAGATGGCCAAGGGCGAGTTCGTGCCGCGAAACTCGCGCGTGATGGGCGAATAGCCCACCCGCTAAAGTCGCCAGCGCGAAAGCCGTGGCGAATATCAGCGAATAGGGATGGAGGGTGAAGGGCAGTAGGTCATAACGGATGAAGCGCAGGATGAGCGGCGTGCTTTCCGCGTCCAGCGTTCCCAGTTGCCAGAGGGTCATCAGTGGGGCGGCTATGAGCAAAGCAAGCCGCAAGGGGCGCGTGGGAGTGAAGAACAACCCCAGACCCGAAAGCAGCAACCAGACGAATGGCGGAAGGGCGAAAAGCGTGGTCATGCGTCCTCCTCCTTTTTGCGGCGATAGGGGCGACGCCAGAAATCAGGGTCGCGGCGGAGGA